>JBCBLJ010000751.1:0-4153 GCA_038520195.1 Planctomycetota bacterium | reverse complement strand
GGCGAGACCAAAGTCAGCGACCTTCGGGACACCATCGGCTGTCAGGAGAATATTGTCGGGCTTCAGGTCACGATGAACGATCCCCGTCCGATGCGCCGTGTGGACCGCACGCGCCAGTGTCTCGACGAGCTTCGCGGATTCAAACCAGACTCAGCAAGGCACCGTCTTGGGGACGCCGTTCTATATGGCGCCAGAACAAGCCTCCGGCGAAAGCGAAGCCGTCGGGCCTGAAACCGATGTTTATTCGCTCGGGAGCATTTTGTTCGCACTCTTGACCCAGCGAACACCTTTCGTCTCGAAGAACGTTGTCCAACTCCTCGAGGAAGTCCGCTCGAAGCAGCCGCCGAGTCCTCGGTCGTTCAACAACCGCGTTCACGCGGATCTCGAGACCATTGTCTTGAAGTGTTTGGAGAAACCGCCTTCGAAGAGGTACGCGTCGGCATCCGATTTAGCAGACGATCTTCGGCGGTTTCTTGACGGAGAACCGATCACGGCAAAACCGATTACGACAGCGGAACGCGTTCATCGTTGGGTCCGCAAACGCTCCAAGACGGTCGCCTTGGCTTCCGCGTTACTCTTGGCCATTTTGACGACCGCCTTCTTGGCGGCGGAGCTTGGCCGCAGATCGAAAACGGAACGGCTGCTGGCTTCCCGGGCTCCGGTTGTGGTCAAGACGCCGCTTGGGTTACCGACGTTTAGCGTTCCGAGCGATAACCCTTTAACTCAAGGCAAGGTTGCACTCGGCAAACAACTGTTCTTCGACAAGCGGTTGTCCGTCGACGATTCGGTCTCCTGCGCGAGTTGTCATGACCCGTCGTTGGGCTGGTCCGATGGTCGGGTCGTTTCGATGGGTGTCGGTGGCCAGCCGAGCTCTCGAAACTCGCCCGGGATCTTTAACGGTGCGTTTGGGCATTTCTTCTTTTGGGACGGCCGATCGAATAGCTTAGAGGAACAGTCCGTGCAGCCCATCACGAACTCGCAGGAAATGGGATTCACTTCCCTGACACAGGCCGCGGCAAAACTCAATGAAATCGAGGGCTATCGGGACCAGTTCTCGCTGGTATTTGATGATGGCGTCACGGCTCAAAATCTCAAATCCGCGATCACCGCGTTCGAGCGAACGCTCGTTGCCGGCAACTCTCCGTTCGACCGATACAACGCCGGTGATAAGACATCGATGTCGGAATCCGCGATTCGAGGCATGAAGGTGTTCTTTCACGAGGGTCACTGCAGCGCATGCCATTCCGGCCCGCTGTTGAGCGATGGTGGTTTTCACAACCTCGGCGTCGGAATGCGTGGTCCATCAGTCGACCCGGGCCGGATCTCGGTCACGAATCGGCGCGGCGACCGCGGGAGCTTTAAGACGCCCAGTTTGCGAGATGTTTCTCGGACGGCACCGTACATGCACGATGGGAGTCTTCGTTCGTTGGAAGACGTGATCGACTTTTATGATCGTGGCGGAGTCCAGAATCCTCAGCTCGACGAAGAAATTTACGCCCTCGAATTAACCGACCAACAGAAGCGTGATCTTGCGCAATTCCTTCAAGAAGGGCTGACCAGTTCCTCCTACCCAATGATGGCACCCCCGACGTTGCCACGATAGGAGAGCCCGTGCGTCCCATCCCCTCACTCAGATTGCAAAGTCAAATGCGCTCAGGAAAGTTGTCCGTCGCTGGAATCTCGATGCTGGTGCTGGTCACGCTCGTGAGTTGTTCGTCCAAGGACCGAACGCTGTCGGAACAGCAGGCGATTGATCAAGTTCGAGTCGCTGAAGAGGGCACGGCAGTTGAGGGCGGCGTCGGCGGAATCGGGGCGTCCGACCGGAGCAATCCGCCAGAAGACTCCGATCCCTGGGAGTTCGTTTGCATTGCCGAAGACCTGCACACTCCCGCCGCACTGGCGATCCAACCTGAAACGGGTCATGTCTTCGTTTCCACCCGCGCCGGTGTTCTCCGGTGCGACCCGAAAACAGGCGAGAGCACAACGGAGATTGCGGGCTCTCCGACTGACAGCTATGGACGAGGCCCTGTCTATCAATTCGGCCCGCTCGGTCTGTGCTTTGTCGATCCATCGACGCTGATCGTTGGCGAGGGCGGAAAACCGGATGGCGAAGACACGCTGGTGTTCTTTCGTGTCGGCCGGGATTCCCTTGAGAGCCCAATGAAGTGGGGGGAGCACTTTCGTGGGGTGGGACCGATTCGGAGAGGCGACCTATCGCATCGAGGCGAAGGCAATTTTAGCTCCGTCTGCATCCAGGGCGAAACCGGATTTACGTGTTCGCACGGCGACGACACGAAGGGTTGGGTAAGCCGATTTGAACTGACCGGCTCCGGCGAGACTCTCGAGCCATTTTCAAGACTCAAGCCGCAGACAAATCGGGACGGGCCTTCTGGTCTGGTCGAATACCAGGGCAAGCTACTGATTTCACAGACCGGGGAATTGGATGAGCGTCCCGACTCGATTCTTGCCATCGTTGATCCAGCGTCCGGGGCGGTCGAGAGGGTGATTGAAACAGGGCTTCTGGACATCAGTTCGATCGCATTGGGCCCCGACGGACAGACGGTCTATGCGGTCGACTTCGCTTGGGCAGAGCCGGAGCGAGGCGGACTGTTTTCGTTCCAGTTGACCGACAGTACTCCGCGTTTGACTCGGCACGCGACCATGGTGCGGCCCACCGCAGTCACTTTCAGTGATCGCGGTGACATCTTCGTTTGCTGTGTCGAAGGGCAAGGAGAAGAGTCAGATGCACCCGCCGCTGGCAAGCTCTACCGTCATCAAATGAATGGCGAGTGAGCTCGCGCGGTAGTTACGAGTCGAGATTCTTTAGCGCGTGATTCTTTTGACACGTGAGTAGCGGTCTTTTCGGGCCACCAGGTCGCTCGACGGATGTTTGTCGTTGAAAGCGTTGACAACGTGTTCTGCTTGGGGTGAGCCGCATAGGTAGGCAGAGTTGTGCGTCAAGGCAGTTGCGGTGAGATGATTCATTCGTTTGTCAACGAGTATTGACAAATAGACTCACGTCAGTACGCTACGCTCGAACGAGACGAACGTCCTGCGACGAAAGCACCGTCTCTCGCGAACGCATTACGAGGCTTGAACGATGACCGCAGCTTCTCCTGTCATGGTTACCGGGGCGACGGGGTTTGTGGCCGGTTGGATTATCCGCCGGTTGCTGGAGGAGGGCCGTATGGTGCATGCGGCCGTACGTGATCCGGCGAACAAGGCGAAGCTGTCGCACTTGGAAAAGCTCGGAGAGAGTCTGCCGGGATCGATCCGGTTCTTTGCGGCGGACCTGCTCAATGAGGGCTCCTATGCCGAAGCGATGGAGGGCTGCGAAGTGGTTTTTCACACCGCCTCTCCGTTTACGCTGAATGTTGAAGACCCTCAGCGAGACCTTCTCGACCCCGCTTTGCTGGGGACTCGCAACGTCTTGGGTCAGGCTTGCGTCACGCCATCGGTGCGGCGTGTTGTCGTGACGAGCAGTTACACCGCAGCGATCGGTGACAACGCCGACCTCGTTGACCTTGGAAAACCGATGGTCACCGAGGAAGACTGGAACACGACTTCATCTCTTAAGCATCAGCCCTACGCGTACTCCAAGACGATGGCTGAGAAAGAGGCTTGGCGGATCGCCGCGTCGCAAACGCAATGGACGCTCGTCACGATCAACCCCGCGTTCGTCATGGGACCGTACCTGAAAGAGAATCCCACGACCGAATCGTTCCAATTCATGAAGAAGTGCGCCGACGGGACGTTCGAGTCCGGGATTCCGAACATTGGCATGACGATCGTCGACGTTCGGGACGTGGCCGAAGCGCACCTTGCCGCCGCCAGAACACCGGAGGCTCAGGGCCGGTATCTCGTCTCGGCGGGTGAGAGCAACTTGCCGGAGTTCGTTGAGATTCTCCGCAAGCGATTCGGAAATGGCTTCCGATTCCCACGCCGCACGCTACCGAAATGGGTCGTGTGGGTCTTTGGTCCCATCGCCGACAAGCTCTTGGAACGCAAGGTCGTCGCGCGCAATGTCGGGCACCGGGTGCGTCTTGATAACAGCCGCTCGTTGAAGGATCTCTCGATCTCCTACCGGCCCATTTCCGAGACGCTGATCGAGATGTTTCAACAGATGATTGATGATGGCGTGATCGTGTCTCGG
>JBCBLJ010000781.1:0-3943 GCA_038520195.1 Planctomycetota bacterium | reverse complement strand
CGCATCCTCGCTGAGCGTGACCGTCGCGGCGTCGGCTTGTCGGTAGGGGGCGAAGGCTTGCATGTGATTTCGCGATGAGAGTGTCTATTCGACCAGGGCGACTCGACCGACTTCTTCAAGGCTGGTGACGTGATCGGCGGCGAGACGCAGTCCTTCACTCAAGATGGTGGGCCCGTTCTGCGCCGCTCGAAGTTGCTCGAGTGCCGCACCGTCATTGATCAACGAGCGCACGTCGGGGGTCATCTCGAATAGTTCGTAGACTCCGGATCTGCCCCGGTACCCGGACTCAAAACACTCCGCGCAACCGCGACTGCGTGAGAAGCCCTGCCGCATGTCTCCTTCGAAGCGCAACTCGCTCAGCATCGTGCTCGTCGGATAGTAAGTCTCGCTACATTTTTTGCAGAGGTTGCGCATCAAACGCTGTGCGATCACTCCGACGAGGCTGGCGGCGATCTTAAAATTCTCGATCCCCATGTCGACCAATCGCGTGATCGCAGCCGCGCTGTCATTGGTGTGCAACGTGCTTAGAACGAGGTGCCCGGTGAGCGCGGCTTGAATCGCCGTTTCGGCGGTTTCGCGGTCGCGAATTTCACCGACCATGATCACATCCGGGTCTTGCCGAAGGATACTTCGGAGTGCCTTCGCGAAGGTCATGCCTGTGTCCTTCACGACTTGGACCTGATTGATCAATTCGAGTTGGTACTCGACGGGGTCTTCGACCGTGATCACATTTCGCTCGATCCCTTTGATCAATTCGATCGCGGAATAGAGCGTGGTCGTCTTTCCGCTCCCCGTTGGACCGGTCACCAGCACCAACCCGTGCGGACGGCCGAGCATGCGACGAACGCACGACAAGGAATCTTGGGGCATCCCGAGTCGATCGAGATCGAAGGTAACGCTTTGGCGGTCGAGCACTCGCATCACCACCTTTTCACCGAGCACCGTCGGTAGCGTGCTGATCCGCAAGTCGATGTCGCGGCGATTGATCCGCACGTGAAAGCGACCGTCCTGCGGCTGGCGGTGTTCGGCGATGTCCAGCTTCGCCATCACCTTGATCCGCGAGACGATCGCGGCGTGCATGTCTTTTCGCGGCTTCATCACCTCGCGCAGCGCGCCGTCGATACGAAAGCGGATGCTGGTGAATTTTTGGCCGGCTTCGATGTGGATATCGCTCGCGCCCTGCCGAACCGCCTGAATGATGGCGTAGTTCACAAGGTTGATGACGGGGCTTCCCTCGGCCAAACGCTGTGAACCATGTAGGTCGAGGTCGATGGCATCGGTGCCGAGTTCCAACTGCTCGACATCCAGGTCCGCCGTCACCGAGTCGACGGTGAAATCGTCTTCGTAGCACCGCGGTAGCAACCGTTCGATGCCACTGCCGAGCGTCAGAACAGGGCGAATACGACATCCGCTGATGTCGCTGAGCGTATCGATGGCCGCGAGGTCTTGCGGGTCGGCCATCGCAACGGTTAATTCGTCGCGAACCCGCATCAACGGAAGGACGTTGTAGCGTTCGGCGAATTCGCGCGGTACGAGCCGCACGGCGACGGGATCGATCAAACCCTCGCGCAACTTGACGCCCTCGACACCCAGTTGTTCTCCGAGCATCGGTAGAAGGCTGGCTTCGTCGACCAGACCGAGTTCGGCGACGACCTCGCCGAGTCGTTTGAAACGCTTGCGTTTGACGCGGCCGATCGTGTCGGTGCCTTCCTGTTCCGCGATCGCGAGCAGACGTTCCTCTTCGCTCGCTTGGTGGGCCAAAGCGGTTTCGAGTTGGTCTTCGCGAATCAGTCCGGCCTGGACGAGTCGCTGGCCGAGCGGCAAAACGCGTTGTCGTTCGTCGCGCTGATCGGGAGTGGCGACACGCGGTTCAACGAACAGTGGCGAGATGGGGGCATCGGTCGTCACTTCACGGGCTCCTCTTAGGCAAAACTGCCGAGTGCGGAAGTGAGATCATCGAAGCTCTCGACTCTTGACCCGACGCCGGTGACGCGGAGCACGTCCTGACAGAGTTCGCCAACGTTGCAAAGTCGAAGGCAGCCACCGCGGTCGCAGCATTCGTCGCTCAGGTCAAGCAGCCACTCCAAACCCGAGCTATCGATGAGTGGTGTGCCAGCGAAATCGACGACCATCAATGGGACGCCGCCGGTCAATTTGTCTTCGACCAACTTGTTGAGCGGTTCGATCGCTTCGTCGCGAAGCGGGCCTTCGGAGCGGACGACATAAACGGTGCCGTGTTTTTCGATTTGAGCCATGGTCGATCCGTCGTTTAGATGCCGCTGCGGGATTGACCACCGATCGGCAATCGCATCGTGAACGTGGAGCCTTCACCGAGTTTGCTTTCCAGCTCAATCTCGCCGCCGTGCATCCGCGCCACCTCACGCGTGAAGGCCAGTCCAAGGCCGTTACCGCGTTGTTCGGTCTCGGCAATGTTGCTGCCTCGAAAGAACTTATCGAAGACCTTGCCCTGTTCGTCTTCCGCGATCCCGGGACCGTTGTCTTCGACATCGATGCGAATCCAATTGTCCTGGACCCGGCAACGAACCGCGATTTTGCCACCCGGCGGTGTGTACTTGACGGCGTTGCCGACGAGATTGACCAGTGCTGCTTGCAGTTTTTCGCGATCACCGAAAACCGTCGGCAACTTCGGCGAAAAATCTTTGCTGAGTTGCTGGTCTTTCTTCGTGGCTTGGCTGGCGATCTGATCGGCCGCATACTGAACCAGGGGCAACATTTCCAGTTCCAGGCGATTGGCGACCATCGAACCGGCTTCCATCTGTCCGACGGTCAACAATTGATCGACGAGCCGGCCGAGCCGATGGGATTCCGAGACGATCACGCTACAGAATTCGCGTTGCCGGTCGATCTCCAATTCCTCTTCTTCCTGCAGCGCCTCGGCGTAGGCTTGGAGGTTTCCCAACGGCGTACGAAGTTCATGGGTAGCGGTGAGCAGGAATTGGTCTCGTGAGCGAGTGGCTATCTCCTGCTGCGTGACGTCGGATAGGATCCAGGCCATGCCCTCGCCATCACCGATGCGTCCATTGAGTCGCGATCGCGCGATCCGAAGATGAACGGTTTCATCGCGCATCTTGACGCGATGACGTTCTTGAATCATGCGGACGTTGCTAAGGAAACGCTGTCTCTTGGTGATGACCGCGTCGTCGCCGGCACGGAGGCTCAACAGGTCCAAGAGATCTCGCCCGATGTGGTTGGCGTCTTCCGCGAGACTGAACAGGTTGCAAGCCGGAGTACTGATAAACAGGATTCGGCCGTCGAGATCGGTGATCACCCAAGCTGTCGGCAATCCGCGCATCGCGCGGGCGAGCGTGATGGCTTCTTGATCGAGCGTGGCGGACGTGCGTTCGGATGTCGGGTGGGTACCCGTTTGGGCTTCCTTGAGCAGTTCATTCCAGGCGTCGGCGACGTCATCGAATGAGAGAATGGGCCGAACCGATTGCCATCGATAAGGATGTCCCTTCGCGCCGCGGAGTTCTGACTCAATGGTTTGAAGCGTCCGGACCGAACGCATCGAAATCAGGCCCGTCAGCGAGCAGATTGCGATGGTCGTCACCCACATCATCGCTTCGACCGAGTTGAGCGGTTCGATCGCGTGCGACCCCAGAGCCGCGGCGAGGGCGCAGGCCGCCGAGATGAAAAAGAGCAGCCCGATGCGGGTCGACGCGAGCGGTGTGCGGCGGTCCTTTGAACCGACGTCGTTCCAACCTTGTACGGTGGCGGTGTCACTACTCATCGGTGCCCATCACTCCTCGGCGGTCGCACCGACCGCGATATCGTTGGCAAGTTCAAGACACTGAAGGATGAGTTCGGTGAGCTTGCGCGGGCTGAACGGCTTGTGGAGAATGCCGCTGAGGTCAAACTCACGGCGAAGCTGCTCGCGATCCAATTCAAGTCCCTTCGCCGGCAATTCTTTGCACGGCGAAGG
>JBCBLJ010000644.1:0-4977 GCA_038520195.1 Planctomycetota bacterium | reverse complement strand
GGCACCGACCCTTTCCGGAGGTGAGTCGCAGCGGATTCGCTTGGCGGGACAAATCGGCAGTGCTCTGGTGGGCGTCCTATACATCCTCGATGAGCCATCGATTGGCTTGCACGCGCGTGACAACGACCGTCTGATCGAAACACTGACGCGGCTTCGCGACACGGGCAACACGTTGATCGTCGTCGAGCACGACGAGGACACCATGCGCGCCGCCGACCGCATCGTCGACTTTGGGCCAGGGCCCGGTGTCCGCGGTGGAAAGATCGTCGGCTGCGGAAGCGCGGAGGAATTGGGCGCCAACAAAAAGAGTGTGACCGGCCAGTACCTGTCGGGAAAAAAGACGATCGCGGTTCCAAAGAAACTGCGGCCGATCGACGGACCCGAGAAGCTGGTGATTCAGGGTGCCCGTCATCACAACCTCCGCGGCGTCGACGTGGAGTTCCCGCTCGGATCCGTCATCTGTGTCACCGGTGTGTCCGGCAGCGGGAAGTCATCCTTGATCGGCGGCATCCTTGAGCCCGCGCTGCGTCGTGCCCTCAACGGCGCCGAAAGCGAGCCGGGCAATCATGATTCCATCAGTGGGTTGGAGTTTTTGGACAAAACGATCGCGATCGATCAATCGCCGATCGGCCGCACGCCGCGAAGCAACCCGGGAACGTACGTCAAAGTCTTTGACGAGATACGCAACCTCTACGCGAAGTTGACCGAAGCCAAGACGCGCGGGTACACGGCAAGTCGCTTCAGTTTTAACGTGGATGGCGGCCGCTGCGCCGCCTGTGACGGCAACGGCGCGAAGCGTCTCGAGATGGATTTTCTCGCCGACATTTGGGTCACGTGTGCTGTCTGCGGCGGCCAACGGTACAACCGCGAAACACTGTCCGTCAAATTCAAAGGCGCTTCAATTGCCGATGTGCTCGGCATGGACATCTCCGAGGCACTCAAACTGTTCGAGAACGTCCCCAAGGTCGCGGACAAATTGCGAACGTTGGTCGACGTTGGGCTCGAGTACCTGCACCTCGGACAGCCATCGCCCACGCTTTCCGGCGGCGAAGCGCAGCGAATCAAGCTGTCGCGTGAATTGAGCAAAAAAGAAACGGGGAAGACGCTTTACGTCCTGGATGAACCGACAACCGGATTGCACTTCGCTGACATCGAATTGCTCCTGAAGGTGATCCACGGATTGGCGGACCGCGGCAACACGCTGGTGATCGTCGAGCACAATCTGGACGTCATCAAGACAGCCGACTACGTGATCGATCTGGGTCCCGAAGGCGGCGCTGGAGGTGGTCAGGTGGTCGCCGCGGGGAGACCGGCTGAAATCGCAAAGAACCCCAAGAGCCACACCGGAGCCGCTCTCGCCAAGGCACTTGGGATCAAGCGTCGGGCGACGCCGAAGGCGAAGTCAACCAACTCGGTGCAGCTCGCGCCGCCTCCTGAAAAGGCACGAACCCATTTGGTGGTCGAGGCCGCGTCGGAGCACAACCTCAAGTCGGTGGACGTCGAAATCCCTCGCGACGCGATGACCGTCTTCTGCGGCCCCAGCGGAAGCGGAAAAAGCTCACTTGCGATGGATACGATCTACGCTGAAGGGCAGCGTCGATATGTAGAGTCGCTGTCTTCGTACGCACGACAATTCATTGGGCAGGTCCAAAAACCAAAAGTCGAACGCATCGAAGGCCTCTCGCCGGCGGTGGCTTTGGAACAAAAGAACCTGGGGCATTCGCCGCGAAGTACCGTCGGAACGGTCACTGAGGTGTTCGACTACCTTCGAATCTTGATGGCGCGGCTTGGAATCCGGCACTGCCCGGACTGCGGCATCGAAGTCGGCACGCAGACGCCGGACGAGATCACGGCCAAGGTCTTGGGAATGCCCGAGGGAACGCGCGCTCTGCTTCTGGCGCCGATCGAAGTCACCGCGGGCGAGGCGTCGAAGGACACTTGGCAGTCATTGCGTAGCCAGGGCTATCAGCGAGTTCGCATCGACAGACGAACCCTCTCGCTCGACGACGCGCCGGCGTTGGACCCGCGGAAGAAGCAAAGCGTCCAAGTCGTGGTCGATCGCATTTCGGTCGGGCCTGGCGAACGATCGCGGATCAGTGACAGCGTGGAGCAAGCGTTGTCACTGGGCATCGGCGTGATGGAGGTCGCGCTCGCTGACGAGAATCGCGAGGAATCTTACTGGGAGACGATCACCCACAGCCAACACTTGGTCTGCGGCGAATGCGGTCGTTCCTTCCCAACACTCACACCGCATCATTTTTCGTTTAACACGAGTGTTGGTTGGTGCCGCGAGTGTGAAGGCTTGGGCAAGCAGACCGGAACGAACCCCGCTGCCTTGATCGATTCGCCGTCAAAGTCGCTCGCCGAAGGAACGGCATTGCTCTGGCCCGAAGTTGATCAGGACCTTTCGCGGTCGATGCTCCGTGCGCTTGCCAGGCAAACCGGTATTCCGCAGGATGTGCCTTTCGATGAATTGACGTCCAGCCAAAGACGGTTGCTCTTTCACGGCACCGGTTCACGCTGGATCGAGGTGAAGCAAAGCGACCTCGATTCCGAGTCAACGTCAGAGGCTCGATTGTTTCGTTTCCAATTCAAGGGGTTTTACCCCGCGTTGGAAGAGGCTTCACGTTTGAAGCCGGTACTCCGTGCGAGGCTCGAACAGTTCGTCGACGAGATTGACTGTAGCGCTTGTGATGGGTCGCGGTTGCGTGCGGAGTCTTCGGCGTGCCGGTTTCGCGGATACACCATCGCGGACCTCGTACATATGCCACTCGATCGACTCCATGAAGTCGTGCGAAAATGGAAACTGGATCGACGCGAGAAGAAGATCGCGGGCGAGCTGATGCGAGAAATCCAATCGCGCGTACGCTTTCTGCTCGATGTCGGTCTCGACTATTTGACGCTACATCGTGGAGCCGCAACGCTGTCCGGCGGCGAAGCGCAACGCATACGGCTCGCCTCGCAACTCGGCAGCGGATTGTGCGGTGTCATGTATGTCCTGGACGAGCCAACGATCGGACTGCACCCGCGGGACAACCTGAAACTGCTGTCGGCCCTGCATCGACTCCGCGATCTCGGTAACACATTGCTCGTCGTGGAGCATGACAGGGATGTCATCGGCGGAAGCGATTATCTTTGCGACTTTGGACCGATGGCGGGCCGCGGTGGCGGTCGGATTATCGCCGAAGGGGCACCGAAAAACGTTCAGCCGCCGGACCGCTCGGTGACGGCCGGTTACCTCGATGGGTCGCGGCAAATACCGGTTCCAAAACAACGGCGTCCCGTTTACACCGAGGGCGGTAAACCGCTCGTTCACTTCCTAACGTTAATCGGTGCGAGCGAGAACAATCTCCAGCGAGTCGACCTCAAGGTCCCGCTCGGTGTGTTAACGGTGGTGACCGGACCGAGCGGAAGCGGCAAGAGCACGCTGATTGAGGGGACTCTTTATCCGATCCTTGGCAAGCGGCTTCATCGTGTTCGGACGAAACCGGGACGGCACGAAAAGCTGGAAGGTCTGCGGCACATCGACAAAGTGATCCGTGTCGACCAGTCACCGCTGGGCAACTCGCCCAGCAGCAATCCCGCGACGTATACCGGTGTCTTTGACAACATCCGCCAGGTTTTTGCCGAGTTACCAGAATCGGCGGAACGTCGGTTCACCGCGAGGACGTTTAGTTTCAACGTCTCTGGTGGCCGCTGTGAAACCTGTGAGGGAAGCGGGCAGCGACGCATTGAAATGCACTTCTTGCCGGACGTGTTCGTCCCCTGCGAAGAGTGCGATTCACGGCGGTACAACGACGACGTTTTGGAAGTCAAGTATCACGGCAAGTCGATCGCGGACGTGTTGGAGATGCAGTGCGGCGACGCCGTCGAGCTATTCCAAAGTGAGCCCCGGATCACACGAGTTTTGCAAACACTCTGCGATGTCGGACTGGACTACGTGACGCTGGGACAGCCCGCGCCGACGCTTTCCGGTGGCGAAGCACAGCGAGTCAAACTCGCGTCGGAACTAGCGCGGCCTGGCTCGGGGCGCACGCTGTATTTGTTAGATGAACCTACGACGGGGTTGCATTTTGAGGATATCGCCAAGCTACTCGACGTCGTCCAACGCTTGGTAGAGCTGGGCAACACCTGCGTGGTGATCGAGCACAATTTGGACGTCATCAAGTCCGCCGACTGGGTGATCGATATGGGGCCGGGTGCCGGCGTCGATGGTGGGAAAATCGTGTTTGAAGGCACCCCCGAGGCGCTTGCGGCAACCGCCAAGAAACGTTCACCTAAGAACGGCACCCTGTCAGTCACGGCGCCCTTTGTCAAAGAAATATTGGATTCGAGTGCGAGCAACGGTGTCCCCAAGAACGCGGACGAGAAGGTTCGTGTGGACGACCGAGAGAGTGAAACACCGAAGCGGCCCAAACGCACCGCGAAGAAGAAGGCCGCTTCGAGCCGCCCGCCGAAAAAACGATCGACGGAGGCAACCGTTTGGAAAACACTCGGGCGACGTTGGCATTCGATGCCCAAAGGCTTTGACGGCGGCGCGGAACCGGAATGGCCGCTCGCGTTGCCCGACCGCTTGTTCACGCAGATCGAAAAAATCGGCGGCGATGAATGCCTGAAGATGGCAGCCATCGATCGAGTGGATGTCGTGGGCGACGATGGTGACATCAAGCTCTCGATTCGGACCCGTGATCTCGACGCCGTGCGCATCGTCACCGGCAACGGAATCGATGCGGCCGAGCGCAAGGACTTGGGCGACGCCAAAATTGACATTGATAGCGCTGACGACACGACAACGCTTTCGATCAATCGATTGGGTCAGGCGAACAAGCCTGCGCTGCGTCGCTTTCTCAAGCGGGTTCTAGGTTCTGTTTGAAAACCGTCATTCGCACATCAGATTTAGAAATCTCTGGATGCAGGCAAGTTTGATCATACCAGAGTAGTTGATTGCCGTTTTCTCGAATCTTGAGAAGACGCGGC
>JBCBLJ010001064.1:0-2278 GCA_038520195.1 Planctomycetota bacterium | reverse complement strand
CGAGGATGGAGACGACCATGCCAAGGAAGCCGACGAACACGCCGAGGATGGACACGAACATGCCGAGGATGGACACGAACATGCCGAGGATGGACACGAACACGCCGAGGATGGACACGATTCGGGCCACAACTGGTACAACCTTTCGTTCATCATCAATGACTTGTTGATGGCGTTGTTCTTCGCCATCGCGGCAAAGGAAGTGTGGGAGTCGCTTTTGCCCGGTGGCGCGCTCTCCAACCCCAAGAAGGCGGCAACACCGCTTCTGGCAACCTTGGGCGGCATCGTGGGCCCCGCTTCGTTCTTCGTCGTCGGTGGATACATGACCGGAACTCACGACGAACTCGGGCATGGGTGGGCGGTACCGTGCGCGACGGACATCGCGTTTAGCTACCTGGTCGCCCGCTTCATTTTCGGCATCGGTCACCCGGCAATCGCGTTTCTCCTCTTGCTCGCGATCGCCGACGATGCGGCCGGCTTGCTCATCCTGGCAGTTTTTTATCCGTCGGCACCAATCGAACTCAATTGGTTGTTGCTGACGGTTGGGGCGATGGCATTGGCGTTCGTCATTCGAAAGATGAGGATTCAGTCGCACTGGGCGTACATCTTGGTTCCCGGCGTGCTTTGCTGGTTCTCGTTCTACAAGGCACACATTCATCCAGCGCTTGGATTGGTTCCGATCATTCCCTTCCTCCCCAGCGCGACTTCCGACTTGGGCATCTTTGCGAAGGAAGAATTGCACCGGGACGATACGCTCAACGCGTTTGAGCATTTCTGGAAAACGCCCGTCGAATTCATCCTGGGTTTGTTTGGTTTGGCCAATGCCGGAGTTGTCCTCAGCAGCGTCGGGACAGGCACTTGGCTGGTGCTCGCTGGGCTATTGGTTGGCAAACCGGTCGGGATCGCGGGAATGACTTGGCTGGCCGAAAAAGGCCTACGTCTCGAGAAGCCCGCTGGGATGGATTATCGACACGTCGTTACCCTGGGCATGGTCGCTGGCATCGGTTTCACGGTGGCTCTTTTTGTTTCCGTCGCGGCGTTCAAAGTACCCGGTCCGATTCAAGACTCGGTCAAGATGGGGGCGTTGCTCAGTTTCGGCGCGGCACCACTTGCCATTATCATCGGCAAGTTGTTGGGCATCCGCGCCGGCGATCTTGGTCCGGATTCGACGGAACGAACCGATCTCCAGGATGACGAGTGAGGCGGCTCACCGGTTTTGGCGGATGGAGCCCAACGACGGACAGCCCAGGCATCTTTAGGAACAACTCATGGAATCCGAATCCAACGACCCCGACGTGCTCAACGACGTCATCCCCAATCAAGACCTGCCACCGGAGGCGATCGGAGAATGCGAATTGGAGCGTCCGCAGCCTGCGGATGAACCGATCACCGTCGCGACGCAAGGCGAAAGCGCTGATCTCTACGAAGAGATGCGTTCGACACTCGCCAAACTCGAGCGGGATAAGACCGCGCGAGGCGACTTGAAGATTCTTTCGCGGACGCTGCTGGAATTGCGTTACGCCTTCAAGGTATTTCGTCCCTATCGCAGACGTCGCAAGTTGACAATTTTCGGTTCCGCGCGGACGAAACCCGAGCAAGCCGAATATCAGACCGCCGTCGAACTCGGAAAAAAGATGGCCGGTCACGGCTGGATGGTCATCACCGGTGCCGGAGGCGGCATCATGGAAGCGGGACACGTTGGCGCCGGACGTGAAGCGTCGATGGGGCTGAACATCATGTTGCCTTTCGAGCAAGGCGCGAATCCTGTGATTGAAGGTGACCCAAAACTGGTCACGATGAAGTACTTCTTCACGCGGAAGTTGATGTTCGTGAAAGAATGCAGCGCGGTGGTGTGTTGCGCCGGTGGCTTTGGCACATTGGACGAAGCCCTGGAAACGCTGACGCTGATGCAGACCGGTAAGCAAACCATGTTGCCGTTGGTTTTGCTTGACAGTCCCGAGGGCAGCTACTGGAGTGACTTTGGCAAGTTCCTTGAAAAGCAGTTACTCGACGGCGGCATGATCAGTCCGGAAGACGTGTCACTCTACAAAGTGACCAATGACGTGGACGAAGCGATTTCGGAAGTGCTTGGGTTCTATCGGCGGTATCACAGCATGCGTTACGTCCGGGACCGGCTGGTTTTCCGGTTGAAGGAACGTCTGTCCGACGAAAAACTCGACTCGATCCAGGACGAATTCGCGGACATCTTGGTGCAAGGCAAGTTCGAGCAGACATCGGCCCTGGATCGAGTCGAGTTTTTCGTCGGACAGACGTTCCT
>JBCBLJ010000681.1:0-4608 GCA_038520195.1 Planctomycetota bacterium | reverse complement strand
GTACGCATTTGCGCGACAAATCTCGCTAATTTAGACTGGACCAGCGAAAAAAGATTGCCTAGAACACTCAGGCGTTTCATCTTGACGTGAATTTGTGGTCCAAGACCCGATTCGATTTCAATTGGCTGACGGATTTCCGACTCCCCCGGGTGTTGGCATCCCTCACAAGTCAGTGTGGAGTGGCAAGCAGTTCGTATTGATAGCGACGGAGCTGTTGACCGGCGATCTTCTGGAACTGGTCGATCTCCAAACGGCTGAGCTCGTCTCGCCAGCGACCGACGGAGGAGGCATCGACGCGTTTGCTGAGCCGCTGGAACTCAGGCAGTGAGGCCCGGTGGTCGTTTCCGACGGAGTCGGTGTCGAGTTGGGCGTGTTCGGTTTCCATCTCGAGAAAACGCATCATTTCGGCAATCGTTTCACGCGGCGTGTCGCAAATCGATTCGTATTTCACCGTGTGCAATCGCCCGGTTGAATCCGCGACGTCGCAGGCGCGGACACAGTCACGCCAATATCGTGCGAATAGCTTGGCGGACTTGTTTTGCGGGATGTCGGGGTGTGTCTTCGATGAGCAGAAGCAATCGCGACCATCACGAACGATGTGCACGATCTTCGAGTTTGGAAAATGCTTCAAGATGAACGGCAACCGCAAAATGTGCTGCGGAGTCTTCTCGACGAACCGTCGGCCTTCGTTTTGACGAACGAGGATTTCGGTGGCTCGCTGAAAAAAGTCGACCACGTCGACGCACTCGTGGTACAGGCTCGCGAGAACATCGGGGGCCAAGCCGAAGTGTCGTCGGTTGGGTGCGAATAGGTTTTGGTACGAGAACATTCCCGTTTCTGATTCCACCGAGAACAGTTCGCTGTGCACCGAGAGGATCCGTTGCATCAGCGTGGTACCGCTTCGTGGTGAACCGACGACGAAGACACATTCGAGTTCGCTGATCGTTGTCGGAAACCGCCAACGGACATTTCCCCACCAGTGTCGAGGGTTCGAGTACGTCGATGCTAGCGCCATGACACGCTTGATCACGACGGGCCTCGGAAAGGGAGTTTCATCGGTTGCTGTTTATCCAACTCGTTGGGTCCGATCGCGAATCAGCCGCTTCGCTTGAAAGTACGCCCGTATCTCACCGATCAACTTCACCGGAATCCACCACGGGTTTCGGAGGTGAAACTTGGTGCGCACTTCCCGGAGGATGCGTCGAAAGCAATACGCACGTGCTTGCCCTGGACTTTCCGCATGAAGCCACGCGTAGTAGTGATCTCCAACACCGTGTTTCGGATCAGCGCTCGTGAGATGAGAACCGCCGGAGCGGGTGCCGCCACGTTGGACTCTCAGGTGATCAATACCAGCCCCACCCAGGAAGCGAATCGTGCCGCCCGCTTTCTCTATCCGTTTGGCGAACTCGGTTTCGAATCGATAGGCGGCGCCGACGAAGTTCTGGTCAAATCCGCCGATCGAGAGGGCACGTTGTCGATGCACGCAAAGGTTGCCGGCCATTACGTTGCGAACATCCATGTCGCGGGTCGAGTGGAACGGGAAGTCTTCGTCAACGCGCAGTCCGCTGGAGCGTCGCGGTGCGTCAATGTCTTCAGGTTGCTGCCACGGTTGAATCACCTGACCGACGGTCGCCCACCGTTGGGGTTCGCGGCGATGATGATCGCCGTGCACGGCCACGATCTCTGCTCGAGGAACGATATCATCGTCCAAGAACAGCACGTACGGCGAACTCGCCTCGCGCAGAGCGTGGTTCATCGAACGGGTAATCGACGGTCGGTCGAGCCGAATCCAGCGAATGTCGCCGTTGGCATTCCAACGCGTCAACGAATCGGTCGTCGCCGAATCGTGCTGCGGCGTTTGATCGACGACCAACACTTCATCGGCACGGTGCTCCAATCGGAGCAGCGATTTGATCGTATCCGTGAGGACTTGGTCGCGCCCGTACGTCGGAATCGCAATCGAAATCATCGTTTAGCGAGAGCGCTGATACGGGAAACGACTTTTCAATCCATTGAGCGGCTTTTCAAAGAAATGCCACGAAAGCGCCGCGGCACCGATCGTGCTCGCGATCAAGGAGACATAAAACAACGGCCCCTCGGGCGCCACTCCGACACTCTTCATCAACGGGCGAACGACCAGCGGTGCGAAGTTGTGTAGCAGGTAGAGGCCATAGCTGATTCGTCCGAGATACATCAGTGTTTCATTCTCGAGAACCCTTCCGACGGCGCCGCCAAAGCCTTGGCTTGCCCGATGAATCATCCAGGTGAACGCCAGCATCAACGCGACGTGCTTCATCCACTTCAGCGGCTCGATGTCCCAACCGAGTCGCATGCTCGCTTCGACAAGCACGTAGCTGGGAAGAGCGAGACCCAGGGGGCGAAGCCACGCATCACCCATCTTTCCCGTCGCCGTCAACGCAAGTAGCGCCCCGAGTCCGAGTGAATCGACGTTGCAGATCGGCAATACCGACGTCATCTTCGATGCGGGGAAAAGGTATGGCGTGCCGAAGCGCGACAACAACCCGAACAGCGCGACGCCCGTCACGAATGGCTTGAGCCAACGCATCGGCAACCAAAGGACCACCGCCGGCCATAGAACGTAAAACTGCTCCTCGACCGCCAACGTCCAAAAGTGTGAGATCGAGCCATGAAAGGAATCGGTGCGGAAGTAGCAGATGTTCGACAGATACGTGACGTGCCAATGTATCGACTCGCGAATCGGCGGAAGGTCAATGACGTAAGCGATCGCAAGCACCAAGTAGAACAACGGAAAGATCCGCAGGAATCTCCGGGCGTAAAACGCACCGAGCGCTTCGGTCTTTCGGGATTGATCGCGGCAACCCAACAGGATCTGTGTGATCAAAAACCCGCTCAGTACGAAGAACAACTGGACGCCCGCGTACCCAAGGCTGAGTCCGAAATGATATTCCTTGGGGACCCAGTGAAAGTAGGCGACCATGGCGACCGCAATGGCTCGGAGCCCGTCGAGCTGGGGCATGTATCGGCGAGCCGATGCGCGATGGCTTTCGACGCCTGCGTCTACTGCGGCGGGTTCCATCAAGCCCCCAGTTCCGCGTAGTGTTCGGCGAAGCGACCCGATTGAGCGCGCGAGCACGCCAAGACGTCGCCCGGCGCGATCGAGTAGAAGACGTAGTCGTTGGTCGAAGAGATCAGCTTCAGTAGGTCCTCGCGGGTGTATCCAAAACGATCCGCGCTTTCATTGGCTTCGAAGATCAGCGTCGGATGATGCTGCGCCAGGATCTCGCGAGCGCCCTGCAAGACACCGAGTTCGCCGCCCTCGACGTCGATCTTGATGAAAGTCGGCGCGGGAAGGTTACCGGAACGGACCGCACCATCGAGCGTGATCAGCGGCACGTCGACGACGGACTCATTGGACTCTCCTGAGGTCGCGAGCGAGGCATGCAACGCATGAGCCGGTTTATGCAACTGTACGTTTCCCTCGTGATCGCCGACCGCGACCGGAAACACCTCGATGTTCTCCAGTCCATTGATCGCTGCCGAGACCGTCACCAACTCGGCCAACTCAGCTTGGGGCTCAAATGCCTTGATCGTGATCTCGGGGCAGGCCAAAGCGGTTTCATTTGAGATCGCACCCGCATTGGCACCGACATCAAACATGACGCCTCCATCCTTCATCGCCAATTGACAAACTCGTCGAATCCAAGGCTCCCAAGATCCTTCGTTTTCGATTGTCACGAACAAGTCGAGGTTGGCCGGGTCAACCGCAAGCTGGCAGCCGGAGTCTGTTCGCACCGTCGTTCTCCACTGACGGCCGAATCGCTTTCCGATCCAACGCGGAATCGCTCCCTTTCCCCGGGGCGAGACGCGGTTGACCCACGACGCAAACTTCATCATCGCGGGCTGAACGCCGTCATATTGGTCAAACCGAGTCGGCGCCGAGAGAGAAGTCAGGTGTGTCATGCTCGATTCCTTTTGCGTCACGTCACGTCACCTTTTCGGTTTCGGATCTTCTTGGCCGGCACTCCCGCCCAGATTTCGTTGCCGGGTACGTCGTGACGGACCACCGCGCCCGCGCCCACCACGGCACCGTCGCCGATCGTCACGCCGGCCAGAATGACGGCTCCGGTTCCGATCCAAACGTCATCTCCGATTGTCACACTTCTTGCTTCGCAGCCCTGCTGCATGATCGCGGAACCGGGGTCGGTTTTGTGTGAATGATCCGTGATGAAGACGCGCGGCGCGATCAAGACCTTCTCGCCGATCGTGACTCGGTCAAGCACATCCAGTTCGGTTCCGCGACCAAGAAAACTCTTTTCGCCGACGTGCAACGTGGCTTCCGCGTCAACCAGCTTGATCCATACGTCCGACTCAACGGTCACTCGAGGCCCCAATGTGACGCGGCTCGCGAAATCAATTCTCGAGCGAGGGCCAACGCATACCTTCGCACCAAGCTTCACGCCGCGAAGGCCCCAACAGCGAGCACGGAGACGGTGCGCGAGGAGACGGAAGAGCACGATCCAGCGTTCGATCATTCCGACCGTTTCTTCGTTTTCGCGAAGGAGAGGGCGAGTTTCGCCCACGGCCGAAACCAAAACGGCCGGTGCCTAATCGCACGCATCAAATAGG
>JBCBLJ010001196.1:0-1614 GCA_038520195.1 Planctomycetota bacterium | reverse complement strand
TCGATCTGCGTGGTCACGTCGGTGACAATGATCTTCATGCTGGAGACCGAATCGTCCACGAGCAGCGGATAGTACCGCAGCGAGAGGACTCGCCCCATAGCGTTCATTTCCGATGGAAGTTGATCGACGGCGACCTCTGCGGGTAAGACTCCCTCAAATACTTCTTCGAGTCCGAACTCCAGCCAACTGGCGAACTTTGGGTCGTGACGAGAGATGGCGCCGACCAAGGTTTGGCCCTCCTCGATTTCGCCGAGTAGGCGATCGACGGCGGCGGATCGTTCTTCGTGAATCACGCCGTCGCGCCCCATCGTCAACACGCCTTCCTCCACGGAGCTAAGGATCAAGCCGATGTCACGGTTTCGAACGCCGACCTGTTTGGACTGCTCGGTGACCCTTTGCTCCAACTGCACGATGCTGTCGTGGAAGGTTCGCGAATTGAAGGCACCCGAAGCGGCCGCAAGAACGGCAAAGAAGACGTGCGTTAGCAGGACCCAAACTGACGGTTCGTAATTCCACGCGCTCGCGGGTAGAATGAAAAAGAGCCCCACGTGATGCACCGCGATGGTGGCGGTCGCGGCGAGGATCACCATCGGGTTGCCGAACACCGTCAGAAGCGTCAGTCCGACGAAGTAGTAAAAGTGCATTTCAATCTGCACCGGGCCCTGACCAAAGTGGATCAGCAATCCACACATCAGGACCATGTGAAACCGTGTACGACGGAGATCGCGCGCTGCGAGTCGAAGTAACGCATTGCAATCAATGGGCCGGCAACGGTCGCCGAGGTCAGAACGGCAGCGAGCAGCGGCCCGGTCTGATTGAAATAGGCAATCGCGATGAACAGCGGTAAGTGCAACGCAAAAATCATCGTCGCGATGCGATTCATCCGCTGTAGATAGCCATGCTCGAACTTTGAGATTCGAGGCGGAAGCATCAAGTACTCGCGAATCGCCAGAAGGACCCGAATCATCTTCGTCCGCTCCATGACGAATATTTCAATCGGAACGGATCGACCAATTGCTTCAGATCTTCAGAAACCGCGCACCCATAGACGGGAAGGTTCTCCACTTCTTCGCCGCGTGAGAGTGACGACAGAATCCTTACATCCTGGTTGTCCGGACCCTGTTTCCGACTCGTGTAGCCACCGGAGTAAAGGATCGTTCCATCACCCAACGTCACCACGAGCAGCGGAGCGGCACTGACACCGTACTTGGCGTCGGCCTCCAGCGGAGCGCATCGATCGACTTCGAAGCCGCTCGCTTCAGCCATCTGGACATCAGTCTTCTGGTCGCCAATCACGACGATTCTTTCGATCACACCGTTGACGGGTTGCCTTTCAATGACCTCGTCAAGAACTCGCCTTGAACAGGGACAGTCCCCGTAAAGAAAATGAAAAGCACGCAACTCCACGCGAGGGTTTTCCGGCAGCTGCTCGGGCGTGAACGACTCACCGACAGAGGGAGACGGCAGCGAGATCCAGTGGCCTGCTGTCAGTGAGTCGTTCACGCCCGAGCAGCTGCCGGAAAACCCTCGCGTGGAGTTGCGTGCTTTTCATTTTCTTTACGGGGACTGTCCCTGTTCAAGGCGAGTTCTTGACGAGGTCATTGAAAGGCAACC
>JBCBLJ010000052.1:0-19434 GCA_038520195.1 Planctomycetota bacterium | reverse complement strand
GCCAACTGATGATCAGTTGGCTCCAGAGTCTGCGGTAACGCAAGCGAACTGGCGTCCAGTATAGACGTTGGACAGGATGAACACGCATTTGGGAAGCGGAGAATTCCGGCGCCAGGGCGCGGGAAATCATTCATCGCATGAGCTACCGTTGGTGAATCCTGACCAAGGCTACCTACTTCACCCACCCAGGCACTTTGCGATCTGCCGGACCGCTTGCCGGAGACGGTGTTCATTTTCAACCAGCGACATGCGTAGGAATCCCTCGCCGGCGGCTCCGAACCCGCTGCCGGGACTACATGCCACGTTGCCTTCTTCCAACAGCTTCATGGCAAAGTCCATCGTGCTCATTTGACTTCGCCAAGGTTCAGGGACTTCTGCCCAAACGAACATCCCCGCCTTGGGTGACTCGACGGTCCAGCCCAGTCTCCGAAGTCCATTGACCAACACGTCGCGGCGGCCCTGGTAAATCTCGGATTGTTTTTCGACGGAGGCTTCGGTTTCGCGGAGCGCGACGATCGCGGCGATTTGGATCGCTTGGAACATGCCGTAGTCGTAGTAACCCTTGATCGTTCCCAGGCCGCGTACCATTTCAGCGTTGCCGGCGCAGAAGCCGACACGCCAACCGGCCATGTTGTAGCCCTTGCTCATCGTCGTGAATTCGACACCCACCTCTTTTGCGCCCGGTGCGGCGAGGAAGCTCGGCGGAACGTAGCCATCAAAGGCAACGTCGGCGTAGGCAAAGTCATGGATCACGAGGAAGCCATACTTCTTGGCCAAACGCACGACTTCCACGAAGAAGTCGGGTTCGATGACGGCCGAAGAGGGATTGTGAGGATAGTTCACGATCAACATCTTCGGGCTCGGCGCCATGTGCTCGCACGTGTACGCGACATTGCGTAGGAATTTGTCGGGATCGGCGACATCGAGCGCGACAACATTTCCCGACGCGAGGATCACGCCGTACATGTGCACCGGAAAGTACGGTGACGGAATCATGGCGGTGTCGCCGGGTCCCATTAGCGCCAAGCAGATGTGCGAGAAGCCTTCTTTACTGCCCAAACACGAAATGATTTCAGCGTCGGGGTCCAGACGGACGCCGTACTTGCGATGGTACTTGCCCGCGACTTCGCGACGTAGGTTGGCGATGCCGTTTGATTTGCTGTACCCGTGATTGCCGGGATCGGCCGCGGCGTCGTGCAGTTTTTGAACCACGACGGGGTCGGGGGGATCCGAGGGATTGCCCATTCCGAGGTCGATCACATCATCCCCGGCTCGACGCTTTTGATAAAGCGAATTGTTGATCCGCCCGAACATGTACGGCGGAAGACGGTCGACGCGAGAGGCAAATTTGACTTCGAATGGAGGCGTCTCGGGGTCCGTGGTCGGAGGATCGATCGCGGGGGCGTCGATGTTGGGAAGATCGAGATTCCGCGCCTCGTCACCCGCCGAGGCCGCGCCTTGGGTCTCATCGGGGCGTTGTGAAGATTGCAGGCTAGCGGTTTCACTACTCATCTGATTTCGCCTTGCGCCGAGTGGGGGTCGCACCGAAAGTGGGACGGACAATCCTATTTTCGACCAGATGCCGATTTCCTCCCAGGGGTTCACTCGTGAATCTCCGGAATCCATCCGACCAAAGCTATACTAACCGCACCGTCGCGCATCGGCCAAAATGACGCCTCTCCGGTGCCGTCGCCGGTCGCGCTTACCCTCTTTTCGCTCCTATCTAGCCCTCATGGAATCTCACTTCAACTCCGAATTTCCCTCCGTCGAACACCTGCGAGCGAAGGCAAAGTCACGCATGCCGAGTTTCGCCTATGACTACCTCGCCGCGGGTTGCTTCGGCGAAATCAACCTGGCGCGGAACACCAGTGATATTCGAAAAGTCCAACTCAAACCCTGGTACCTGCGCGACTACGAGGGAGCCGATCAAACCACGGAGCTTTTTGGAGAAACCTACGACGCCCCCTTCGGCATCGCACCGGTTGGCCTTCAGGGGTTGATGTGGCCCAAAGCCTGCGAGTACCTCGCCCAAGCCGCCGTGGATCACAATGTCCCCTTTGTCCTCTCGACGGTCAGCACCGCGAGCATCGAGGATATTTCCAAAATCACTTCGGGCCGATTCTGGTTTCAGCTCTACCATCCGACCGAAGATGAACTCCGCGACAAGCTTTTGGAGCGAGCCTGGGCCGCGGGTTGTCGGACGCTCGTGATCTTGGCCGACACGCCCACCTTTGCGTACCGACCCAAAGAGATCCGCAACGGTCTTTCGATACCGCCACGAATGTCCCCCCGAAACATCTTCCAGATGTGCATGAGTCCCGCTTGGGCGATGGGGCAGCTGATCGCGGGAAAGCCCGAGTTTCAAACCATGAAACCGTATATCCCAAAGGGGCTGACGATGAAGCACCTGGGGCTGTTCATGAACCGAACGTTCTCGGGCCGATTGACCGAATCCAAAATCGCACCGATACGCGAAAAGTGGCAGGGCAAACTTGTCGTCAAAGGTATCGTCAATCCGGAAGACGCCGAAATCGCCGTCAAGCATGGGCTTGATGGAATGATCGTCTCGAATCACGGGGGGCGTCAACTCGATCGAGGCCAATCGACCATCGTTCCCATGGCCAAACTCGTACCGGAGTTCGGCAGTAAGCTGAAAGTCATGATCGACGGCGGCATGTATTCCGGCGCCGACGTGTCCGCTTGCTTGGCATGTGGCGCCGATTTCACGTTCATGGGACGGACGCCAATGCTCGGCGTTTGCGCCCTTGGAAAGTACGGCGGCCATCACACGCTTGAAATGCTCAAACGCCAAGTCCAGCAGGTGATGGAGCAAGTCGGATGTACCAAAGCTGATCGCTTGCCGGAGCACCTCATTGCCGAAAGCGTACCCGTTTGATTTCGTGATCCCATGGGATGGCCCAGATCGAAGGAACGCGAATCGCAACGAATGCTTGCGTCCCGTCGACCACCAACGGAGGAGACTCGATGGCAACCGACGATCTTGAATCGCTGACGGATCTTGAACACATTCGAAAACGCCCCGGCATGTACGTTGGTGACACCGACGAAGAGGGACTGCATCACCTGTTCGTTGAGTTGTTGGACAACTCGGTTGATCAGTTCCTTGCGGGAAACGCGACGACCATTGTGGCGTCGACCGACGGAACAACGCTGGACTTCTACGACGATGGGCCGGGGCTCCCGTTCGATGAACCGTCGCCGCTGGATTGCAGCCTGGCGACCTACTACCTCACGGTGATTCGTCGCGATTCTCCGACCGCCGACGGCCACGCGCCGCACATCCATCTCGGACGATTCGGATGCGGATTGAGGATCGTCACCGCGCTCACCGAAACCTGTGCCGTGACCAGTCGGCGCAGCGACCGCGTTTGGCATCAGTCGTTCACAAGAGGACTCGAGGATGGTCCCGCCGAATTAGTCGCCGGAAACACCGAATCAGGGACGGTCTTCCGTCTGTCACCCGATCGAGAGCAGTTTTCAGCTGGTTGGAGCCAAAAACGGATCGACGACCTTCTTCGTCAGGCGGCTTATCTTTTTCCAGGTTTGCGGGTCCAGTCACCGAACATAGATTTCATCGCACCGCGCGGGCTTGCAGACGATGCTGAGAGCCTTGCGATTGAACTCGGATCGACCCACAGGGTGAGGACTTGGTGGTTTAACGAGACCGTCGGTGATTTCCGCTTGCAAGCGGCGATCTCTGGCGATTTTGCAGGCACTGGAGGCCTTGCTGGCGTTGGCGATTCTGCCAACCAAACGAAGTGGCGTGCCTTTGCCAATGGAAGTGTGATGGAAAAGGGAACGCATCTCGAGGCGCTGCAGCAAGTCGTCGCGGAGTGCCAACTGACACCCGCGGTGGGGCTGATCCATGTGGTTTTGAGTCATCCCCGATTCTCTGGCTCTTCGCGAACAGTTCTCGACGTCCCCGAACTCCTGTCGCCGATTTGTGCGGCCTTGATGCCAAGCCTCAAGGCATTCGCTGAGAGTCTCTCATCCGATCCTGTTCTGTAATCGGCACCCCGCCGTCGTGATCAACGATAGCCTGGATTGGCGAAGTCGGATCGGCAACCGGCATCCCAGGCGGCGCGTTGGTTGCCGTGCGCGGGAATGCCGCCGGCGTCTTTGATCATCCGTGCCAGATGCATCAGGTTCCACGTCATGAACGTGGTATTGCGATTGGTGAAGTCATTGTCAGGTCCGCCGGAGCCTGGATCGAGGTAGGACGGTCCCGGGCCAGCTTCGCCGAGCCACGCCGCATCGGCTTGCGGCGGGATGACGTAGCCAAGGTGTTGGAGCGAGTACAGCAAGTTCATCGCGCAGTGCTTCGCGCCATCCTCATTACCGGTCACCAAACAGCCACCGACGCGACCGTAATACGCGTATTGCCCATGTTCGTTCAACAGATGGCTGGTGGCGTACAACCGTTCGACGACCTGGGTTGCGATCGAGGTTTTCTCTCCGAGCCAAATGGAGGTGCCGATGACGAGGATGTTCGCCTCCATCACGCGCTTCGAGATTTCCGGCCAGTCATCTCTGTCCCAGCCATGCTCGGTCATGTCCGGCCAAACGCCGGTGGCAATCTGGTAATCGACTGGCCGCAACTCATCGACAGCGACGCCATTCTTTTCCAGGATCGCCTTGGAAATATCGATCAGCCCCTGTGTATGCGAGAGTTCCGGCGACTTTTTCAGCGTGCAGTTGAGAAAGATCGCCTTCAAGTCAGAGAAGTCCGTCGTGTTCTCCGAGCAGAGGGCTTCCTGTTTTTCATTCAATGTCATCGTGGGCTCTTGCGAAGGTGTCCGTGTCGCTACAAACACCTACGTTACGACATTGACGCTCCGTCTGAAGCGCGTTCTCGACGGAAAAGCGAATTAGCTCGTGCATGACGGGTTCATGAATCGGGCCTTGGCGATCGCTCAACGGGTTGCCGGCCCGCTTCTTGTCGGTGGCGATCACTTCGGCAACGATCGCGATTGCGATTTCAGCGGGCGTCGTGGCACCGATGTCCATCCCGACCGGCGTATGGAACCGCTCGAGTTGTTCGAGCGGAGGAAGCTGCCGTTGCCGGTGCAGCGACTGCATCAGCTTTCCGGTCCGCGACTTGGGGCCGAGTAGTCCGATGTAGCTCACGTCCGATCGGCACAGCCATGGCAACAGCACTGCGTCTTTGGCGAAGCTGTGAGTCATCACGATCGCTGCCGTCTCGCGGCTCGGTTTCAGTCGAGAGTGCGCTTCATCAATCGCCGTGTGGATCCGCCGCTCAGCGGTTGGAAAACGATCGGGCGCGAGTTCGCTCGCGCGGTCGTCGATGACCGACACCGACCAGCCGATCTCGGTCGCGATCCTCGCGAGCGGAATGGCGTCATCGCCGGCCCCGAAAACCCAAAGTGGTTTCGGAGGGTGGAGTCGCTCCACCAACAGCCTCCCATTGGTATCCTCCTTCGCTTCGATTTGGCAGCAGATAGGCGTCCCGTCGCGTCTGACGCGGTCGAAGACACGCTCCAAGGGTGGAAGCCCACGGATGTCTTCGCCAAGGAGACGGCGTCCAGGCGTCCAGTTCCCAAGTCCGTTGGCTTCGTAGACCGTTCCAACGACGACCGGTGACCGCGTTTTCATGGCATGCCGAACAGAAAGCAATGGGCAATGCTTGTCTTTGGTGACCGGCTCGACCAGTACGTAGAGAATGCCTTGGCAGCCAAGATTGAACCGCGCGTTGAGGTTCGTGGATTCGTCGCGCGTGTCGAAACTAATCAGTCGAGCTCCGTCACGGCACAACTCCGCGGCCTGGCGACAGAGGTCTCTTTCGAGGCATCCACCACTGATCGTTCCGACGTGCTTTCCACCGGGCAAGATCAACATCCGCGTTCCGGGACGCCGGTAGGAAGAGCCGACGACGTCGACGACGGTCGCCAAGAAGAGTGGCTCATCGCAACCGTCGGCGGCATCTAGGATCGATCGCAGTTCATTCATCGTCAAAATGCGGCACGCTTGTTTCAAACACCGGCCAGCTGGTCGCCGATCGGGAGGCAACGAATTCGAACACCGCAGGCGTCGTGTATCGCTGAGCATACCGCCGAGGCGACGCCGGGCACACCGACTTCTCCGATGCCACCCATCGATTCGGTGCTATCGAGCGCGTGCACTTCGATTCGAGGCGACTCGTGCATGCGGACGACCCGAAAGCCGTCAAAGTTAGTTTGCTGGATCAGACCCTTCTTAAACGTGATTTCACCTTCGAGAACTGCCGACAGCGCAAAAATCGCGGCGCCTTCCATCTGAGCCACGACTTGATCGGGATTCACCATCGGTCCGCAGTCGACCGCGATCACGATCCGGTGAATCCGCGGTCGTCCATTCTCGACCGAGGCTTCAACCACGTGTGCGGCAAAGCTCTCGAACGATTCGTGCACTGAGATACCCCGCCCACGCCCCTCTGGCAACGGCGTTTCCCATCCAGCCTTCTCACCGACCGTGTTGAGCACGCGTAGCAGGCGAGGATGCTCACCCAGCAGTGACTGCCGAAACTTCAGCGGATCACGGCCAAGTTTGGCGGCGCACTCGTCGATGAAGGCTTCTTTCGCAAACGCGGAGTTGGAGTGCCCGACCGATCGCCACCACTGGACCGGTACGGGCAGTGTGACCGTTTGAAGTTCGACTTGTCGATTCGGGATTTCGTAGGGCAATTTCGTTGCGCCCTCGACCGCCCAGGTGTCGAGACCGTCGACGACGATGATTGGTTCGAAGGGCGTGCCTTTGATCGGAGACTGTCCGACGACTCGGTGCCGCCATCCGTCGACCTTGCCGTCCTTAAAAGAAGCGGACATCGCGTTGACGTACATCGGTCGGTACCAACCGCCGCGGATGTCATCCTCACGCGACCAGACGGTCTTCATCGGAGCACCGATGCCCTGCTCTTTCGCGGCCATCGCGACCTCGACAGCCTCGACCACGAAGTCCGACGCAGGATTGGCGCGGCGGCCGAAACCGCCACCGAGATAGGAATTCTCGATCGAGACTTTCTCTTGATCGACGCCAAGCTTGGCGGCAGCGTGCATTCGATCGATGCCAAGGAACTGGGAACCGGTGACCAAGTCCGCGCCGCCGTCGTCGCGAAGCGTGACCAAGCAACTGAGAGGTTCCATCGGGGCGTGCGCCTGGAACGGCACTTCATAAGTCGCGTGCAAGGTTTCGTTGTCTTGCAGAGACCGTTCACAGTCGCCTTCGCTTTCGGCGACGCGGGCCTTTCGCTTGGCAAGCTCGAGATACTGCGTTCGCAGCTCGCCGCTATCGAGCATCACGCCACGTCCAGGTTCCCACCGGACCTTCAGGGCTCGGCGTCCCTTGAACGCCGCCCAATAACCGTCAGCGATGACGGCGATGCCGGAGGAGACCTCGATGACCGCTTTCACGCCTGCGATTCGAAGAGCCTTGGACGCATCGAAGTCAATGAGTTTGCCGCCGAAGTAGGGGCATCTTTCCACCATCGCGGTCAACATGCCTTCGACGGTTTGGTCCAAGCTAAAGATTGCCGTGCCGCCGACCTTGGAGGCCGAGTCGACTCGCGACGTCGCTTTGCCGATTCGTTTGAAGTCCTTGGGCTCCTTGAGCGGAATCTCGTCGGGGACCTCCAGGCCAGACGCCTCCGCCACCAGATCCCCGTAGGCAATCTTCGCACCCGACTCGGAGTGGAAGACGTGTCCCGAGTCAGCTCGACATTTGTCGCGATCGACGGACCATCGCTTTGCCGCGGCCGAGAGCAACATCTCGCGGGTCGTCGCGCCGGCCTTGCGCATCAAACTCATCGCGGTCGACATGCTGGTGCTGCCGCCGGTCATCTGAACGCCGAATGCCACATGGTTGTAGCGTACATCGGCCGGCGCATGAACGACCGTGACGTCGGAGGGATCGACTTCAAGTTCTTCGCAGACCGCGATCGCCAAACCCGTGTGTGTGCCCTGCCCCATCTCATCGTGCATGGCGATGACCTTCACCCGACCGTCGGGTGCGATGTTGACGAAGGCGGTCGGTGCGAGTGAATCGGAGTCCTGATCGGTGGATGCATTCTGCGCCAGAGCAGATCCATCCTCGCACAGCGTGATTCCGACAGCCAATCCACCGGCGACGATCGTGTTTCTCAGAAACGCCCTCCGCGAGGGTTCCGCGTCAGAAACGACACTGCTCGACGCACGAGCCAAATCGGTACTCGTCGGCGTCTGTAACTGTGAGAAAGCGTTTTGAAGTCGTCTTTCGAGGCTCATCGTCAAACTTCCTCCATCTTGTTCGCGGCAAGTTTGATCGCTTCACGGATGCGCGGGTACGTTCCGCATCGACAAATGTTGCCACTCATGGCCGCGTCGATGGCTTGATCATCGGGATCGGGAACTTCTTTCAGCAATGCCGCGGCCGACATGCACTGGCCGGGCTGGCACCAGCCACACTGAACGACATCGTTTTCGATCCACGCTTCGACGACCGCTTTGCCCTGTGGAAGGCTCTCCAGGTCTTCAATCGTTCGGACATCCTTTCCCTCGGCAAACTTGATCGGGAACGCACAAGCGCGGGTGGATTTGCCGTCGACGTGCAGCGTGCAAGCCCCACAAAGTGCCCGGCCGCATCCGAACTTTGTACCCGTCAAACCGAGGTCCTCCCTCAGCACCCAGAGCAGCGGCTTGTCAGACTCACAGTCGATGGTTTTCTGCTCGCCGTTGAGTCGAAACGTGACCTTCATGTTGTGTCTCTGCTCGAGAAATCAAATATGGAAATCGTCGTCCACGACTCAAAAAGTCGTTTCACCTTCGTGGGGAATCGCTGCCCCGTTCTCCAGCCATGTCTTCAGCGATTGCATGAAATCCTCGTGACTTAGCGGAGGTATCGAACGGCCGTCGCCTGGCTTCCACCCCCACAACACCAGTGGGTCGGTGCCCATGTGGTGCATCAAGTCTTTGAAGGATCGATTGCCGTTTCGCTCCTTGTCGATCAGCATCTGCGCCAGTTGCCGATCATCGAGACCCTCCCAACCCATGGACCTCGGTGCGAGTTGCCAGTGCGGCGTGCCCGGAATGTTTGGGATCTCTTGGTTCTCCGTGCGATGACAGGCTCCGCAATGAAGCCCTGGCATGCCATGGTTCTCCGGTCCACGTTGAACGTTCATGCCGTGGAGCTTTCGATCGTCACCGACGTGTGGACGATCACCGCTGGGGTGGCAGTTCAAACAGCGGGGGTGACGCAACACCGTGGCGACCTTCGCAAATGCCGCAAGCGAAACTTGCCGCTTGTCCACCATGTCCTTCGTGCCACTTGTCGGTGCAGGCTCTGACTCCGCCGAAGTCTCGTCGGTGGTCTCCGTCCGCTCGGCTTCCGTCGGCGCGTTCTCACTCGACTCGGTTTGCTGAGCGCTACCGTGCGGTACAAGATGGGTCGACATCCACACACCGACCGCGGATAACGCAAGCACGAGAAACGTCTTCTTGAATGACACCACGGCTCTCCGACGAAATGAAACGTCCATCGACGACCGCGCCATGTTAGGAATGACCGCATCTTGCGGCAATCAGTTTACATTAGGTAACCACAAGATCGCATCACCGGAGTGAACCGATGGCTAAGAGAAAAGCCGCTTCGACGAAGAGCGGCGCGGCCAAGCGTGAAGAGAAGAACACGATTTCATGTGATTCGCCCTGTCCCATTGAACGTGGCATGCGACTGATCGGTGGCAAGTGGAAAGGTTCGATCCTTTGGCACCTGAAACAGGGGCCGGTGCGATTCAATCAACTGACGCGCCAGTTGTCAGGGGCCAATCGAAAAGTGATCAGCGATCGTCTAAAGGAAATGGAAGCCCACGGCCTGATCCATCGCGAAATCCTTAGTGAGCGTCCGATTGCGGTGGAGTACTCACTGACCGAACTGGGCAAAGACGCGCTCGGCGTGCTGCGAAAGCTACAGAGTTGGACGACGGCGAATGAAATCTAAGCCTCATGGGATGTTGCGATTCAGCTGACGGGACGTAAGTGCGAAAGTTGACGGCTCTTGTTCACCGTCCGGCGATCATCCCGCCGTGCTTCGGGAAACCCAATAAATCTGCTTGTGGTGGTGGGACTCGAATTCAGCGACCCAGCAATCAGCGTCACGCTTGGTGGTCGACGTGCCGATCTTCACTTGGTTACCGTCGTCACCTTGTCGCCAAACTTGAAATCCCTCCACCTCGAGCAACTCGGGGAAGTCGTCTGCGAACCGTTCGATCATCGCACGACGGCCCTGCTCTTGCATCTCTCGGGGCACATCGACGAGTTCTGAATCCCAATGCCTAAGATGGCGATGAGTATGTTGCGCGGAGGGCAGGTCGGCAAAGATCGAACCCGCTTGAACGAAATGAAAAAGCTCGAAGATGAGCTCGAGGCCACAATCGAACTTCACGGCCCAGTAGTCGGCATCACCGAGCCCGGGTTCGTCAGCAACGACAGCGTCCACCGCAAAAAAGGCGGAAGCGTCTGTCCGATCCAGATTCAGCTGGCAAACGTGGAACCACGGTCGAGATTTGTCGTCGAGTATCGAAGTGACATCCAGTGGAGTCATGACGTGAAAACCCAGCGTCACAGGATCATGGAAAACGACGAAGCGATCATTACGGTCAACCCGCGGCAGGCACGGCGGAGAGAAAGATCAACGCCAGGAGATAGACCATGAATCCGTGTTGCGCGCCACGCAGAAACGCGTCCCTCGACCGATAGACGTCCCAATAGACGCTCCCCGTGGTGATCGGTACCAATGCCAATCCGCTTCCGATCAATATCATCACTGCCCGAAACTTGTGCGTGTTGGAGGCATCTCCCAAAGACGCACCGGCAAACGCGTTCAAGGTCGAGACCACGATGGCGCACGAGCACGTAATGAGCAATAGCGATCGTATGGAAACCTTTGCCTTCAATGGTGGGGCTCCGTAACAAGACGTCATCCGAGCAGGAGACGCTGAGATTCGAGGCGCCAAAGTCTGTCGCGGACGGTTCGTGCGACCGGTCTCAATTAGAACTCATCGGATCTGCCAAAGCCACTCGCGAGGTGATCGCGGCTCGGGCAGCTGGGCCGTCCACACCCTGTCGTCGCCGGCAACGAACTCGATGTCGTCGGTGTAGTGTCCGTCTTCAGGCATCGATGACCAGGCTGTTCCATCGTGATTCACCGGGGACATCGTGTGAATTGATGGGTATGCCGGGACGGTTGTGATACTGGGACAACGTCGCACTGGATCGGATGACAACCGCTCTAAAGTATGCTGCTGTCGCAGTCCGTCGCTGTGATTGGCGAGCCGAGGGTGCGCTGATCCAATCAAGAATTCGCGTCGATTCGGCTGTTCACCGCAAACTAGCGTGGTGCCGCAGCGAACAATGCGATGAAAAGTCCAAGGATACTCAACCGGAATGAACCGAAGGTGATTGAGGCAAACAACAAGCGTCTACGGAGCGTCCGGTTTGAAACCAAGACTTGAACCACCATCAAGCCGAGGACAGCGTATATGACAAACTCTAGAATGAGTTCGTGATGATCAGCAGAAAGGGCACTGGAAGTTCATCCCGGGATCGGACTCCAATGCCAACCAAATTCCTGTTGACAATTGCATTAAGGAGGATCATGCCAGACGGAAGCCAAACGCCCGCCCAGCTAATCCAATCAATCGAACGCGGACTCCGCGGGAGAACAATCGGCGGTGAATCGAACTCGGTTGGTTCGTATGCGGATTTCATCAGGTGCGACGATCGAAAGACGATCTGGGCAGTGGAGGTGTCGAGGACAGACTCATGTTGACTCCCCGCGGACTCTTTAACCGGTGAGCCGCTCACCATTAGAACTCGTCGTAACGATTCAGGCCAGCTGGATCGGCCAGAGGTTCAAGACAGTGGTGAAGGCTTCCCGATCTCTCAGTCCAGCACTGGCTCGCTTCGTTTGATCCACACTCGTTGATCACCCGATGTTTGATTGCCGCTTGAGGCTCTCCACGTTCTTGCGATCAATCGGCTCGTTATAGTCAAACGCATCTTGCGAATCGAGCAACTCGTCCGTCGCGTCCACCAACAATGCGACCAGAAACTTGGCGACATCACTCGGCTCAGCCAGTTCACCTTTTTTGAGCATCGCAGCAAACGTCGCTGCCGTTTCCGTCTCGGAACGAAGAACCGCTTCAACAATCTGCGTCCTAACGGCGCCGGGATAGGCCCTGATCGTTCGCGTTGGTAACAACTCTTGGGACGCGCATCGTGCCGCCATCTGCGCGGCGGATTTGACAATCGAATACGCAGCCCATTCAAGCCTGGGCGTCGAAGCCGAGTAGCTGTCGATAAACAGCATGCGCCCGATCGAATGAGTGTGGCTGATCGTCTGGAACAATTTCATTGGTGCCGCAACATGGATCCGGAAATGCTGCACCAACTCTTGGAGGTCGATCTCGTCGAAGGCCTCCAGTGGCACAAGGGAACCAGCGGAGTGGACGATTCCGGCGATGTCAGCCGACTCCGTGGCCGAGTCGCGCGGTAGGCTGTCAACGAGTTCTTGGATTCCAGCGTCGGTGGCCAGGTCGGCCTGGACTGTTGTCAAGTTCGTGCCACAGTCTGCACGCAACGAATCGAGCCGTTCGATGGACCTGCCAACTGCCACGACATGGAATCCACGCCCTGCAAGTGACGATGCGACGGCACGCCCGATTCCGCGAGTCGCACCGGTCACGAGATAGATTGGGATGGAGTTCACAATGAGCGTGCGCCGTGCCGCACAACGGATCGGTCGGGTAATGAAATGCGTTCGCTTCTTGACGGATGCCGACTGCAACCGTGCGACATCGAAAACTCATTAGAACTCTCTGTCGTGAGTCACGCCACGCCGGGGCCGGCTGCGAACCACGGAACTTGTCTATGACTGCTTGGCGTGTTTGTCCAGGATCCGTGCGACGGCTTTCTGATTGTGTGCGAGGGCACGATCGGCAGGGGTCTGATCATTGCTGTCACGGACCGTCAGATCAGCGCCGTGTTGAATCAAGACACGAACCGTATGAGTGTCCCCTTGAGTACACGCTTCGTGGAGCGGAGTACGGCCGTGGATGTCCTCCGCGTTCACAAGGTCGGGACGACGAATCAGGATTTCATTGACGGAATCGGAGTCGTAGCCGTATGCCCCGCGGAACAGGGCAAGAATTTCCGGGTCATCGGAGTCAATCAGGCCGTCGATCGCGCCGTGTTCAACGAGCATGCGGCAAATCTCTTTGTGTCGACGCTGTCCGGAGTAGTGAATCGGGTTGCCGTGATCCCACGTGACGCCGGCTCCATTCTCAATCAGGACTTTTGCCACGTCGGCATGTCCTCGGTACGCAGCGAATACAAGTGGGGTCCACCCGCCGTCACCCGTTGGCCCCTCAATATCCGCACCGTGGTCAATCAGGAGTTGAGCGACGGCGGATTGACCGCGGCTCGCGGCGACGTGCAACGGCGTCAAATTCTTTGCGTCGCGAACAGCAACGAGTGACCCGTCTTCCCGCAGCAGTCGCTCTACGGTGTCAACGTTACCGTGAAATGTCGGCGCGAAAATCGGATGATTGGCCATGGGGCAACGGCATTTTGCCAGCAGAACCAAACGCGATCAGTCCGGGCTTCGGGATAGACCGTGCGAAGAGGCCTGTCTCGGACGGGTGAGTGCTACGTGGTAGCCCTAATTAGAATTCGTCGTAAGTCGACCGTCTCCAAGAATGATGCGCTCGTTGTGTACGTTTAGTCGATACTTCCGCCATCCCACTGATGATTCGGATCGGGCACGTACGCCAATCCTTTTCCGCCATTTGGTCCTGGCTGATTTGTTACGAGCCACCCACCAGGGATCTTGGCACGATAAAGGGTCCAGTCTGGGTTCTGACCCTGCAAGCTTTCGAATTTGAGCTTGGCCGGCTTGGACGCCGCGTCTCGATTCGGAGAGTTCTGTGCGTCTTGCGACAGAACATTCTCCGCCGCAAGGACGGACAATGCGACGAGTACGGTAGCGCCGGCGATTGAGAGTGTTGTGCGTCGTATCATGGCCAGATCTCATTGGGAGCGAGAAAGAATTCGAAAGCACTCGTTGCACATCGCGGGAAATTTCATTGCCCGGTGTTCAAACCCAACCGATGCAAACCCAACTCGGCACGCGGAGTTTCGGGACTCCATTCAGCTCACCGGCGGAAATGTGAAACTTCGCGCGACCTTCGCCAGACGGTGTTTGTTGACGGTCTCGAGTAGAACTCATGGTTCTGATTCGAGCCAGGTACATCGGCGAGTTGTTCGAGGTCGGGTACAACAGGCTGAGCGAAAGCAGTGTACCTGGGCGGCGGTTGATAGTGCACTCTCGGTTGCTTGCCCAATCGAGCATGCCAAGCGATCGAAGCATCGTCAACAGGGCGATCCGGCGGGATTCGCTTAAGACATGAACAGGACGACTGAAAGCGTCTTAGACTCTCAGTAGGGATAATTTGAGTACATCTTCCAGTCGAAAACGTTGCCGTCCTCGAAAGCGAGAACAAGCGAATCCATAGGTTGGGAACCATCGCCTAACTCCCACAAGTCGGTTGCAATGACTTTGAACTGAGTGGTTGTTGGCAGCGACGCGGACCATTCTTCGAAATGGTCGCCATAGGTTTCTGCAATCTCGAGTCGATTCACCGGCGCCAAGTCAGCTAGAAAGGCAAGGGTTGGGAAATCAGAGAGGCGACTGCCAACCAGGAAATCAAACGCCCGACGACGAATTTCCATCGCCGTTGCGTTTCTCGCGAGCCGTGAGTGTGGTGGCCAATGAAGATCGATGGCAGTGTTCATGGCAGAGATTTGTCGGATGCGTTGTTCTTTGTGATACGCCAAATCTTGCGAAGACGTGGCTGTGGATTCCGGGGCCGGTGACTTAGAACAACCAACCGAAATGCAAAGCAGTAGCAGGAACACTCGCATCGTCGAAGTCAGTCTGTGCGATAACGAAATGAATCTGTCCGGGCATTGGATGTGCCGGAATAGATCGAGCGTTGAAGTCCGCCGCGGACGCTTGAACGCGACGTAGCCGTCTCTATTAGAACTCGTGGTACTGATTCAAGCCAGTTGAATCAGCGAGATGTTCGAGACTGGGTAGAAGGGGGAGAGCGACCGCCATTGTCGCGGGTAGCCTTGTTTCGTGACCTACCTATTCGCGCGGAAAGCTATCGAACAAGTTGGGCCGTTTATTGATTCTTGTCAGCTCTTGAACGATGACGCGACAGCCAGTTGATGGGCCAAGTGGCGAGCCATAGGACAAAGGGCAGCGATACGAAATAGGGAATGAACACACGCCACCAAACGAAAGTGCCCGGACTCCAAAAGGTGGTGATGACTGCAAAAGTTCCAAGAAGACCCCATGTCATCGCCAGAATCATGAGCAGCAAACGTCGTGCGTTCGGTGCCAGCCATGCCGCGACGAGGGAGCCCAAGGGAACGGCAACGAAGAACAGGAACCCCGGGACATTGGACTTGCCGGGGTCTATTCGCTCCAAGAAATCGATAATGACCGAAAACGCTGAGAAGAGTACCGCAAGTCCCGCGATCGTGTATTTGGAACGAAATGCTTTCGGCCGCTTCTGACCTTTGGCTGTCTGTGGGCTCTCGTACGGATTGATCATCCCGATTGACTCCACAACAATCGAAATTCGACCCCAGCCGACTTGGGACTACCCAGCGGCACCGAGCACTTGACGACGGAAAACCAAAACAACCAAACCGCTCGACGCACACCTGCCGATCACCGTGCATTTATTGGGTAAGTTAGAACGTACGGCAAGACACTTCAGTGGGGGGCCTACGTGAATAGAGCCATGAGCATCGATTCGTTTCTCGCGACGTCAAAGGTTTCTTGGTGATGCTGATTCTTCAGTCGTCGCGTTCAATCTTGCCACCGGAGACGACCAAATGCGGTTCGTCGGTGTCGGGCTTGAAGAGACGCCAGTCTTCGCTGACCGATCCCGACGGAAACACGGTAAGCGACCGTTGATGGCCAAGGGTTAATTCGAAGTGCCCATTTGGCTTCGCATCGACCGATTCAACCACCATGCCAGTGGATGCCAACACTTCATTGACACGGAGGTCTTGGAGGTTGCCGTCTTTCTCGCAATCCCATTCGTTGAAAGAAAAGTCATCGGATTGCGTAACGGGTTCCCAAAGGTCGAGTCGCCCAGTCAGGATTTCGTTCGCGGTTTCGAGTCGCCAAGGACATTGCACGTGAAGCGCGTAGGCGCCGACTGATCCACGTGGTCGATCTCTGAGCGATGGGATGCGTGATGGGGCAGCGGGACGCATTGTGCCGAAGTGGAACATTCGCATGTCGGCGGCGCGATGTGCGGCGGCCAACGGCATGCCAATCAGGTGCGTGAGTGCCGCGCGGATTTCAGCGATATCAGTGATGGCGGCGAGTCCTTTGCAGCATAGCAGCAGTCTTTAGCGAGATCGCAGCAGTGAAGCCGTCCATGCCGAAAAGCACCGTCTCGTGATCGTCGGTGCACGCGATGGGTATGCCCACTATGGGCACGATTGATGGGGCGAGAGTTCCGCGTACCAGACTGGAACTTTCAGGCACCAGTCTACCAAATGCTCGACCATGACAGGCACGTGCTTGATGAATGTAAATGGTGTGGGAAGGCGCCCCGAAGCGGGGCGTCCTCATGCGAAATCCCCATCATGTCCGGGGCGCTCGGCCTTCGACCCTCGATTTCAGCTTCTGTTCTTTGTCTCTAAGAATCGCCTGCTCTGACCTAAGTCGCAGTTCAGCGTTTCTGATTTTGGCTTTTTGGCGACGCAATCCATTCGTGAGGGGAGTGATCTCGTATGACGTGATCTGTTGGCCAAGATTCACTCGGTTCGCTCCAACCCATCGATAAAGCGACTGAAGTTCGGCTTGCGGCTTCGTCTGATTGATGATGGCCTCAAGCTCCAATTTCCTTTGATCGACGACGAACCGTTGACGCTCCACGGCATCATAAAGCGCGACTTCGCGTTCCAGATTGGCGATGCGTTTACTGTCTAATGCCACCCGTGCGCCGAGTGCAACAACGATCATCAGCATCAGAACGTTGGCAATGGAGAACTTGGTGATTCGCGTAGCCATCGCGCTAGACAATTTGGAACGGAATGCGATCTGTCCGGGCATTCGGTGTCCCGGGATCGTGTGTTGAAGCTTGTCGCACTTATTTCCGTGCGACTATCGACATCGCATTAGAACAACTCGGCGTGGCAGATGCCAGAGATTGGGCCGGCGAGTAACGGTTGAGCGAGTTTGGAATGTGGCTCGGTCATGCCTTGGCGCTTTCGAGTGGCCACAAATGCACCGCCAGTTCCTGGCTTGCTGGTGTGGCGAGGGCATCCGATCAGCCGTCCGTAATTTCGCTCAATCCAGAGATTCAATTCGCATAATCGAACCATCACAAAACTCGCATTGCGCTGCGATGAGACCAGGCAGCTCTTTGTCACGCTGATAGACCAACAGCTGTCTCCAATCGCTCTCACGAAGCCAGCGTTTGTGTTCGTCGATGCTTTCCAATCGTTGAAGTAAGTCTGTCTCCAAAGTCAGATGTGTGCTCATCGAATCGACCAACTCATTCCAGCCCTCAGTGTGCGGCGCGTCGATGAAGTTTGTCAGCATTCCGTCATCATGATAGATATCCAAAACACGAAAAACATCGCCTCTCTTCTCGTACTGGATTCGATAGCCGAGGACAGCGGCCACCTCATCCCACGCAATGCCTACGAATCGATTTAGGTCAGGTGGATCGTTGGGGATGAAGTACCGCACGTGGATCCCCGAAGATGTCGGTTCGATTCGTTGTGTGACGAACGTCATTCAACATTCCCCAGCGAGCGTTCGCGATCATCAAGTCGCTGGAGCTGAGTGTCCATTCGGAAGTCTTCCCGCGACGGCGACTTGGCGTCGTCGCTTTGTTCTAACACGTTTCGTGAACCGGAATCGTCGAGAGCAATTAGCTCGCTTTGGCGAGGGTTTCATTTCAGTGTATCCCAGACGTACATTGCCGGGTCCCTATTTCGATTGGCAAGGGCATTGCATGGATCGTTCTAAGTTTTTGGGTTTGGATCGCTTGCGATCGTCAATCACGTAGCCCGGACCGTCATTGTCGTCGGCAAGTTCACGCAACGGTACCGCTTCGCTGAGCACGAGACGAGCAATTGTTTCATTAAGTACGCACTGGGGTTGAGATGCCCATTGTGTCGCGCGTCGTTGCGGATTTCGTTAGACTACGGTGCCCCGCTCGACCTCCCTCCTTGGAATCGCCTGATGAATGCCACGCCTCGTCTCGTCGCCCTCAATGGGCAGCAGACACACGGTGACTCTGTTTTTCCGATCGTTTACGGAAGTGATGCGGAACCCGGGATCGCGGCTCATCTCGATTGGGTCGCCCAAACTCGCGACGAGTTGTTGGGGCTCGCTACGAAGCATGGTGCGGTTGCCTTTCGGGGGCTCGCGACCGCCGACGTGATGGAGTTCGATCAATTGATTCAGCGCTTGTCACTTTCAAACTTTCCGTATGACAAGTCGCTTTCCAATGCCGTTCGCGTGAACCGCACCGAACGGGTTTTTTCTGCAAACGAAGCCCCGTCCGACGTGAAGATCTTTTTTCATCATGAGATGGCACAAACACCATTGTACCCTCGCTACATCCTGTTCTTCTGTGAAGTGGCAGCCGAGTCGGGTGGCGCGACGCCGCTTTGTCGAAGCGATGTTTTGTTTGAACGCTTGGCTCGGAAGTGCCCCGAGTTTGCGGCCAAATGCGAGTCGACGGGCTTGAAGTACACCAACGTGATGCCGTGCGTGGATGACCCCAATTCCGGGATGGGGCGAAGTTGGCAGAGCACGCTCGGCGTCCAAACCAAGGAGCAGGCCGAAGCGAGGCTGATTGAGCTTGGCTACTCGTTTGAATGGCTCGATGGGGATTGCCTTCGAGCGACGACGCCACGGCTTCCAGCCGTCATGGAAGTCTCGCCGGGACAGAAAACGTTCTTCAACCAGCTGATCGCCGCCTACTGTGGCTGGAAGGACGAACGCAATGATCCGTCCGATGCGATTCGTCATGGGGACGGCAGCAAGCTTGATGCCGATGCGGTACGTGTCGCGATCGAGTTGTCCGATGAGTTGGCCTACGACCATCAGTGGCAACCGGGTGACATCGTGCTGCTCGACAACACGGTGGCGATGCACGCGAGGCGGCCTTTTGTGGGGAAGCGAAAAGTCGTCGCTTCGCTCGCCGAGATGCAGACGCACCAACTCGAGCTGGCGGGTTGATCCTGCGATGAGTGAAGTGAACGACGCGTCGGGCGACGACGACGAGGCGGGCGACCAATTACCCGAGGACGGTAATCCGGATCGAGCTCCAAATGCCGATTC
>JBCBLJ010000050.1:0-19819 GCA_038520195.1 Planctomycetota bacterium | reverse complement strand
CGATTGTAGCCATTCGCTGGTTTCGGCGGCATCGATGTCGATCTCCGCGCTCTTGGCCAATTCACCCAGTTGTTTTTCGACTTCGGCTTGTGCGATCGTCTTCGAATCCGACATAAAAGTTCCCTCGTTGAGAGTCCCCACGGCGACCGACGTTGTCGCTGGCCGTGATCGGCGACAATCCCTCGTCGCGACGTTAGCGGAGCTTTCGCTGCCACCAACCGAATCTTTAGTGGGGTTAACGTTCGTTCTGCGACCTCAAAAGAGTAGCTGGGTAAGCCAGGAAACGGCAAGGGCGCGGACCCATTCGTGGTAATCTGCCGACCCTAAAGCTGGCTGCTGTGGGAGAATCGACCCTCAGCCAAACCAGCGGAGGGGGGCATCGGCGGTCCCACGCCACGACGCAGGAGTGTTCACATGTTCATTTTCGGGCCTTCCGGCACGCTCATTCATCCTTGATCCGCGACCGCGAGTTCACCGTTGTCATCTTTCAATCACCTTCGCGCCGTCGTGACCGGATCCTCCAGCGGAATCGGCCGTCGAATCGCGACCGAATTGGCTCGACGCGCCAGCGGAGACTCGCGAATTGTCGTTCACTGTCGCGGGAATCTGGAGGGCGCCGAAGAAACCGCCTTCGATCTTCGAGAACTGGGCGTCTCGACGGAGGTCGTCGCGGCTGACTTGACGAAGGAGAACGCGATCGCTCGGTTGGTCGACCGCGCCTGGGACTTTCTCGAAGTGCCTAACGCTTGGGTCAACAACGCAGGTGCGGATGTTTTGACCGGCGACGCCGCTGAAGAGAGTTTCTCCAGAAAGCTTCGTCGACTTTTGGAAGTCGACGTCGTCGGCACGATTGAACTGTCCCGCCGCGTCGTCAATCGAATGATGGAGTCCGAGTTGACGCCGCCTCCGTCACTCACATTCATCGGCTGGGATCAAGCACCCCACGGCATGGACGGCGATGCAGGTCAGATGTTCGGGCCTGTGAAAGCCGCCGTCATGGCCTACGCCAATAGCCTCGCTCAGGAAGTCGCCCCGCACATTCGGATCAACACTGTGGCACCGGGTTGGATTCGCACTGCTTGGGGCGAGAGCACCAACGACTATTGGGATCGTCGGGCAAAAGATGAAGCACTCATGGGGCGTTGGGGGACGCCCGAAGATGTGGCCGCCGCGGTCTGCTTCGTGGCCGATCGTGACAACACGTTTTGCACCGGCCAAACGATCACCGTCAACGGAGGCTGGAGTCGGAAGTATGGGGAGAGTTGAGAGTTGAGAGTTGAGAGTTGAGAGTTGAGAGTTGAGAGTTGAGATTACCGTGTTGGAAGTTTGAAGCAGATGGCTTGACGGTCGTTGCGGACCAGCAGGTAACTTCCGGCGACGGTGGGGATGTTCCACGTTTTCGAATCGAGCGTTTTTAGACGTAACAACTCTTTGTATTGCGTGGTGTCGGCGGCAACGAGCACGACATCGCCGCCTTCGTCTTGAACCACCAGAGTGTCTTCGCAAAGGATGGCTTGCCCTTGTCCGGCGCGACTTCGTCGTGGTTGGATCCACAAACGCTTGGGTGGATCGGAGAGATCGACGGCTTGCAACGCGCCATTACCGATTCCGTATCCGATGTTGCCGTCGACACAGGTGTGGTTGAACTTCGTTTGCAAAACACGCTGGCTTGTCCAAACCGCTTCGGCATTCCAATCCTTGGCATGCGTGACTTTCACCAGAGCGCTTCCTCCGCCGTAGCCCTTTCCGAGCAGCAGCTGACTGTCGCCGACGGGCATGGCCGACGAACAGGTCGCGCCTCCGTTGGTCTGGCCGAACCAATCAAACGACCAGAGCTGTTTCCCGTCTTCGATGGCGTGACCTGATACGGTCTTTTCATTGACGGACACAATTTGTCGTTGCCCACCGAGTGTTGCCACAACGGGCGATGCGTAGCTGAGTTGATCGCTTCCACCACGCCACCGTTCCACGCCCGATTCGGCATCCAGCGCAACCAAGCTTGGCGGCGGCTTTAAGCCATCGTCGGGACCTCCGAGTGAGACAATGCACAATCCGTTCGTGACGAGTGGCGAGATCGCATAGCCCCAGGATGCGGCCGCTTCGAACGTGGCTTGGTCCCAACCGGCGAGCCGAAGCAAATCGGCGGTCCAACGGACACCACCGGATTGCAGGTCGACGCACCACAGAAAGCCGGTCCCGCTGGTCGCAAAGACTCGCCCGGCATCGATCGTTGGCGTCGAGCGTGGTCCGATGCCGCCGAGCAAGTTTTGGTGGCGTGCGGTGTGACGTTGAATCCAAACCAATTCGCCATCGGTCAGACGGTAGCACGTCAAACACTCGACATCGTCGCGCTGCTCGATTGTCACCGCGAGGCCTTGATCGATGGCGAAGGACGACCAGCCTTCGCCGATGCCGATATCCCAAAGCCGTTCCACGGCGTCGGCGGATTTGGGGATCGCAAACGACCGCTTTGGCTGAACGCCGTTCCGGTTGTCACCGAGGAACTGCAGCGAGGAAACACGTTCTGTTTCGGAAGTCGGTATCGTTGAATCCGAACGCGTCTCGGTCGAATCATCGATTCCCGCGGGCAAGGCGGCGCTCTTGACTTCCTGCAATTCACGCACGGACGTGGACCCGAATCGCCATGAAAACTGGGGCGACATTTCGCCGCTAAAGCCTTCGAATCGAAAGGCGACGCATCCCGCGGCAACGATGCCGATCAAGATCGAGGGGAGGAGATACCAAGCGTGCTCTCCGATCGCCAAACGACGCTGGACGCGATAGATCAGGAACATCGATCCGATCAGCACTGCGAGGGTGGAGAAGATGTTTGCACGCTGATAATCGATCTCCTGCGCGACCGACTGAATGGCGATCGCGATGCCAATGCCGACGCCGAGCGCTGTGATTCCCGGCCAAAGCGATGGGAGTTCACGTCGATCGGTTTTGGGGCTGGTCGTGGGTTGCGGGGGTTCGTGCCGGAGTTCGTCGGTGTGCTCGTTCTCGTCAGCCGGTTGAGAGGTCGTTTCGTCATTCATCGGGCGAGGGGTCCGCAAGCGTGGGGCGTTGAGATACGATGTCCCTGGATGACTTTCGCTTTTCGTTGACGGATCTTGTTTTTATCCATGATGCAGCAAGCTTACGAGACCGCTCAGCGGCTGCGCGACAGCATGGAGTCGGTCCTGCTGGGAAAAAGCGAAACGATCCGCGCCGTCGTGATCACTCTGCTCGCCGGTGAGCATTTGCTTCTGGAAGACGTGCCAGGTGTCGGAAAGACACTCGCAGCCAAAGCGCTTGCGGGAAGCATCCGAGCCACGTTTTCGAGAATTCAATTCACGCCAGACTTATTGCCCAGCGATATCACCGGAAACACGATTTATCGGAGCGACACGCAGGACTTTCAATTTAATACCGGTCCGATCTTTGCGAACGTCGTGCTCGCCGACGAAATCAATCGCGCCCCACCGCGGACTCAGTCGGCGTTGTTGGAGGCGATGAGTGACCGTCAGGTCTCCGTTGACGGAACGACCTATCCGCTTCCTTCGCCGTTCATCGTGGTGGCAACGCAGAATCCCTTCGAGTTTGCCGGAACCTACGTTTTGCCGGAAAGCCAAATGGACCGCTTTCTGATGCGAACCGACATTGGATATCCGGCGCTTGAGAGTGAGCGCGATGTGTTGCAGTCGCATCGCGGGGGAGAGCCCGTCGATTCGATTGAGTCGGTCGTCGGCGTGGAAGAAGTGGTCGCGGCACAGGAGGCGACTCGTTCGGTGCGGTTCGATGAAACGCTCGAGGACTACCTGCTCGAGATCGTGACCCAGACTCGAACGTCGGGAGCATTCCGGTTGGGCGTCAGCCCCCGCGCGTCACTCAGCTTCTACCGCGGATGCCAAGCCCGAGCGATCACGGAGCGACGCGACTTTGTGACGCCCGATGATGTCAAACAACTTGCGGTGTCGACGCTGTCGCACCGTGTCTTACTGGATGACTATCTGGGTGATTCCAATCGAGCGGCGGCGGAGGAACGAATGCTGGAGATCTTGCGTCGCGTTCCGGTGCCGGTATGACCGAGACCTCAACGGATCCTCGCGTGACTCGGTTTGGGGTGATGGGGACGGGGCGAATCACCCGCCGTTTAGTCGCAGACCTGCAGTCGATTCAGGCAGTGAAGGTCACCGCGATCGCCAGTCGATCACAAGATCGGGCCGACTGGTTCGCGTCCCAGTATGGGATTCCCGCCGCCGTCAAAACCTATCACGCTTTGCTCGAACGCGACGACGTCGATGCGATCTATCTTTCATTGCCTCCGTCGATGCACCGCGAGTGGTGCGTTCGGGCGGCGCAGGCTGGCAAGCACGTGCTGTGCGAAAAACCGCTTGCGCTCAACGCCGGCGAAGTGGTGGAACTGCATCGAGCGTGTCAATCCACAGGAGTCCGCTGGTTGGACGCGACGGGCTGGCCGCATCATGCGCGGACGCACCGGATGCGTGAGCTGGTGCAGAACGGCACGACCGGAACGTTGGGCCATCTTTCGGTTGCGGTTTCTTTCTTCCGACCGTTCCAATCGGGCGAGCATCGTTTGGAGAAGTCGCTCGGCGGCGGCTGTTTGCTGGACCTCGGTTGGTACGCGGCTGGCCTCTGCCGTTACTTCGTTGGTGACGTGCCTCGCCGTGTGTTCGCCGACTCGATTCTGGAGAATGGCGTTCCGATTCGGACCAACGCGATGTTGTGGTTTGACAGCGACATTACGGCGAGCCTGTCTTGCGGCTATGACACCGCGACGCGAAAGTGGTGTGAGATTGCGGGGAGCGAGGCTTCGGTGATCTGCGATGACTTTACCCGACCTTGGGCGGACCGCGCGACGCGTTTTTGGGTTCATCAAGCCAGCGGAGAAGTCCAAGCGAATGAGGTGCCGGACAGTCAGGAGTGTCGAATGATTGAGCGATTGATCGGCAATGAACCGCTGGACGATTTTCATTTGCAGGCTCTGCAGACGCAGGCAATCTTGGACGCGTTGGATCAATCGAGCGTCGACGGCGTTCCCACTTCTGTTCTTTTACCCTCTTTTTAAAGCGTCATGCGCGTCGTTGTCGCCATCATTCAACCGACCAAACTCTCGAGCGTTCGTGATTCGTTGCGTGAGCTCGAGATCGAAGACATCACGGTCTGCGATGCGATGGGGTATGGTCGCCAACGCGGGCAGAGTGCGCTTTTTCGGGGAAACGAATACAAGGTCGATCTGTTACGTAAGATCGTCGTTGAAGTCTTGGTGAAGGATGCGATGCTGGAAACGGTGATCGACGTAATAAGCCGTCGAGCTTTGACCGGTTCGGGCGGGCAAATCGGTGACGGAAAGATCTTTGTGTTGCCCGTTGCCGACGTGATCGAGATCGCGGATACCGAAAGGCGGGAAGATGCGTTCAATTGATCACCTCGATTTTCGAATTCGCGAGGCGACATCGCCATGACTCATCGCATTCTCTTGTTCGCGGGTGTACGGGCCGCATCGGGCCTCGATCACATCGAGCTGGACATCCAAGACGGAGACACCGCCAAGACCGTTTTGGAAAAATTGGCGGAACGTTTGCCCGAATCGGCGGGTTTGATTCGGATTAGTCGACTCGCAAGCAATGGTGCTTATGTCAACGATGGTGATTCGGTGGGCGGTCGCCGGGGTGAACTCGCGTTGATTCCTCCAGTGAGCGGTGGCTGATGGAAGAGCCCATTGCCATTCGCTTGGTCACCGAACCGATCGTGGTATCTGACTGGGAAGCCGACTTGGCCGATGTCGACTGTGGTGCTCAAGCCTGGTTCGCGGGCGTGACGCGGCGTTCCACGGCGGCACCCGACGGGTCAAAGCGGATCACCGACACGCTCCACTACGAGGCCCATGAGACGATGGCGTCGAGCCAGCTACGGCAACTCGCCGAAGACGCGATGGACCGTTTTGCGCTGCGTCGGGTTGTGATCGTGCATCGACTCGGTGAAGTTCCTCTCGGCGAAGCCAGCGTGTTGGTGGGGTGCGCCAGCCCGCACCGCGTGGACTCGTTTCAAGCGCTCCCGTGGATCATGGATCGGCTGAAGCGAGACGTTCCGATTTGGAAACGTGAAACCTTTGCCGACGAGACGACCGAGTGGATCCACCCCGAGCCACCGCGGGATGTGAGTTGAGTCTTCCGAGGGTCTATCTCGATCACGCGGCCACTCGCTTTCCGAAGTCCGAGACGGCGCTTCGGGCGATGTATGAGTTTTCGCGAAATGCGGAAGCGTCGGCGGGGCGTGGCGGCTATCGCTCGGCACAGGAGGCCGCGGCAAAAGTCACCGCACTACGCCGTGAGCTTGCCCGCTGGATCGGGGGTGAAGCGGATGAGATTTCGTTGCACGCGGGCGGCACCGAAGCGCTCAACGTCGCGATCTTTGGTTTGCTTCGCGCCGGGGATCACGTCGTGACCACGGCCGCCGAACACAACAGTGTTTTGCGGCCGATTCAATTTCTCGTCGAACAAGGAGTGATCCAGTGGACGGTCGTGGGCATCGACGCGTCGGGCCATGTTCAGGCTGACGAGGTGCTGAATGCGGTTCAGCCCAACACTCGTTTGATTGCCTGTGTCCACGCGGCCAACGTGACCGGAGCGTTACAGCCCGTGGAAGCGATCGGACAGACGCTTCGAAACGGGGAGGCGGCTCGGCCGCTGTTGCTGTGCGATGCCGCGCAGACCTTCGGCCACGTCCCGATCGATGTTGGACAGGCGGGGATCGATTTCCTGGCCGCGCCGGGACACAAGGGTGGTGGCGGACCGCTGGGAACCGGGTTCCTATACGCGCACCGTTCGACGCACCGGCTGCTGCGTCCAACGATTTTTGGAGGCACGGGTACCGAGTCCGAGTCAACTCAGATGCCCGGCGACTACCCGGAGTCTTTCGAAGCCGGAAGTCGCAACATTCCCGCGATGGCAGGATGGCTGGCGGAGTTGTTGGAACGACGCGCAGATGGAGAGGCCGAGGAGGTGCTCCGCCGGACTCTTGAGCAATTGATCGAACGGGCGGATTACCTGTACGAAACGCTGAAATCGATCGAGGGCGTCACGGTGGTGGGCGAGCCGGCGGAGCGGGTTTTACCGGTCGCGAGTTTCGTCGTTGAGTCACTCTCGGCCGCCGAGGTCGCGATGATTCTCGACACCGAATTTGGGATCGAGGTCCGCTCGGGGATGCACTGCGCGGCGCTGATGCATCATGCGATCGGGTCACCCGATGAGGGGACGGTGAGGGTCAGCTGCGCCGAGACGACGTCGAAGGCGGAGATCGATCAGCTCGCGACCGCACTGCTCGAAATCACGGCCTAATGCCGGTTTGGCTCGCCGAGCGGCGGCTGCTGGGCCCGATTGGCCGCTTTGTGGAGGTGGGTCTGAATCCGGAGGTGGGCTACCTTTTTGGCGAACAGTGCTACAATTTGGGGCGTAGCGTTCTCTGGTTAAATCACATCGGAATTGGGCTCTAAGCCATGAAAAAACTGTTCACCGCCGTTTGCTTGCTGTCAATGTTTTGTTTCGTCGCGTCGACGGGCTGCGACACGGCTTCCGACACGACTGCGGAGACCGCTGACCACGACCACGATGATCACGATCACGGCGACCATGAAGGGCATGACCACGACGACCACGAAGGGCATGACCACGACGATCATGAAGGACATGACCACGAAGGGCACGATCACGACGACCACGAAGGGCATGACCACGGCGACCACGAGGGGCCTGATCATGGTGAGCACGAGTTTGAGACGCTAGCGGATGCGGTGACCGAAATCGTGTCGTTGCGGGACACGATTCGTGAGGGAGTGAAAGCCGAAAAAGTCGACCATGGGCCACTGCACGGAATAGGAAATGTGCTCGGGGCGGCAGAGGAGCTTGTAAAAAAGATGCCTGAGGACAACCCGCAGCGCAAGGCCGCTTTGGAAGCAATCGAAACACTCTTCGACAGCTTTGGCGCCGTCGATCAGGGCTTGCACGGAGACGGTGGCAAGACTTATGACGAAGTCAGCGAAGCAATCGATGCGGCGATCAAAGTTCTCCAAACTGACGGTGAGTAAACCGAGATGATCAAGTCACTCTCTATGGGGTTGTTGGCGTCCGTGGCCTTGCTGACGGTCGGCTGTAATGTCGAAGTCAACGTCAATACGCCTTCGGCCAGCCTCGACACAACCACGCCGAGCGAGAAGCCGATTTCGGAGGCGCTCTTGGCGCTGGTTTTGGATTCAACCCCGGAGGGCGACGTGCATTCGCCTACGGACGTGAAGGACGCCGAAGGTGAGGCGGTCGAAGGTGTCTTCGCGGGTCGCATTGACGCCGGAGACATCGATCCGTTTCAACCGGGCCAGACGTCCTTCATGCTTTCTCAGTTGCCCGATGAAGGGCACTCGGACGATCCCGAACATGCCGACAACTGCCCATTTTGTGCTCGCAAGCTCAAGAACGCGCCCAAGGCAATGGTGACTTTTCTGGGCGACGACGGCGCGGCGATTCAAGGCGACGCGCAGCAGGATTTGGGCTTGAAGAAGGGAGACGTCGTGCTGGTTGTCGGATCGGCGTCGTACAACAGCGACCTCAACACCGTCTTGGTCGAAGCTGACAATTTCTTTTTGAAGACGTCAGACTGATTCTGCCGTCCACCGCGTCCAAATGGGTTGCGGTCATCGACGTCGCACTCCCCGCGTTTCGGTCACTTTTGCGCGATCGAAATGCGTGCCGTCCGGGAGGGCGAAGCTCACGAGCGAGCGTCCCTCAAGCCTGCGATTGCGTTCCCCGCGGCACTCGCAGGCGGTCGCCCCAGGCCTTCCGGCCGCCATCCCAAATCGAGCGGTCGATCGATCAACGGTTCCGGAATTGCGGACGCCGCAGCAGGCAGATGGACAGGGAGGCGATTGACTTCGCGGCGCCCTGCTCTTGGCCGTCTCGAAGAACGGATCGATCGTCGAATTGCCACCAATCCCTCGCGCTGATACGCTATGTGCCTCAGGGAATGCCAATCGGCGGAGAACCCTTTAGCTCTACTTCTTTCGTGTAAGCGTACATGCCGGCTACCACCACCGAAACAAAAGATGACGTCTTAATTGTCGGGTTCATGGACAGCAAGATCCTCGACAGTCAGCGGATCGAGCAGGTTGGTAAAGAGCTGCAAGATGCCGTGCCCCAAGCGGTCGACAAGAAACTGCTTCTGAACTTCCATGGCGTCTCGTTCATGTCTTCGGCCATGATCACCAAGCTCGTCATGCTCAACAAAGGTTGCAAGGCTCAAGGCGTTGCCCTGAAGTTCTGTGAGGTCTCTCCGAACGTCCTAGAAGTCTTCAAAATCACGAAGCTCAATAAGCTGTTCGACATCCAGACGACGGAAGAGGAGGCAGTGACGAGTTTTGACAAGAAAGGTTGGTTCGGTTGAGTCGCGACGGAGACCGATCGGCGGAATCGGTTGCCGAATTAATCGACTTAGAGCGTGCTCAGATCGGTCACGACATTCACGACTTGCTCATCCCGCTGATATTTTCAGCGTCTGCGGAATTGCAACCGCTCATTCATCGCGGCAGCGATGACCCTCTGATCGCCGACCCCGACCGACAGCGCGTAGTGACATCGCAGCGGCGACTGGAGGAAGCACTCGATCTGTCTCGAAGGTTACTCACTCAAATCTATCCGCCGGAACTGGCTCACAGCGGATGGTTGGCTGCCGCGAAGGATTCGATCTCGCGAATCGTTGATGACGTCGAGTTGATTTGGAAAGTCGACGAGTCCTGTCCGCTTTTGACGCCGGATCTCGACCACGAAGTCGCCTCGGCTAGCTACCGGATTCTGGTTCAGGCCGTTCGAAACGCGATCGCCCACGGCAAGGGCGATACGATCGCGATCCGCTTGTTGGCGGACTCGATGGTGGTCGTCGACGATGGGCGGGGCTTCGATCCCGAATCGGTGCCTGCGGACCGCTTCGGGTTACGTTCGATGCGCGGGCGGGCGAGGCTGATCGGCAAGCGTCTGGACATCGAATCTCAAATCGGAGGTCCGACGAGCGTGACGCTTTGGCTTGGCTAGCCCAGGTTAGACCTGATCCGCTGCCGGCACTTCGTAGCCTGGATTGTTGGGATCCTTGAGCAGCTTGTTGGCCTCATCAGCTCGATCGCCGATGAACCGTTCGGTGTCGGGATCGAACTGCAGGACCGGTCCCAGCGTGTACTTGCTGTTGTTGGCTGCGAGCCCGACGCCGTCGCTCATGACTTTGTGAAGTCGGCCAAAATGCTCAACGGCATCGAGGTTGCCGCCAAAGTTGGTCGCGCCATCGCTGAACGGAACTTCTTCACCGAGTCGATACGAGTTGTTCATGACGTGTCCGAGGACGCAGCCGTAGTGAGCATCCATGACGTTTCCGTTGGCCATCGATGGATCGTTGGCGCGAACGGCGGCGATGAATGAATTCCAATTGCCGCCCGGGGTAACGTCGCCCTTTTCGACCTCGAGCTTCTCGGGCTTTTTCGCGCCCGGCCGAAGGATTTGATAGTTGCTTTCGCCCGTGATCACACTTCCATCTTCGAGGTAGTACTCGTTGAAGACTTGCCGCTGGTAGCCCTTGTAGTTCACGTTGCGGACGTTGAAGAAGACCATCTGCCCATTTGGATACTCGGCCATCGCGAACATGGTGTTCGGCGTCTCGCCCTGGTCTTTCCACTGGAATCGTCCACCGACGGCGACGGTCCGGATGGGATGCGTTTGATCGTCGTCGATCGCCCAGCGGGCAACGTCCAATTGGTGAGTCCCTTGGTTGTTGAGGTCTCCGTTGCCTGTCGGCCAGAACCAATGCCAGTCGTAAGGGACGTAGTTGGCATGGTATTGCTCAATGACGGCTGGGCCTTTCCAGTGATCCCAATCCAGATCCGCCGGCGGGTTGCCGACTGGTTCAAAACCGATCCCGTTGCGGGGTTTGCAGCAGTAGCCGTACGCGATTTTCAGTCGCGGAAGTTTTCCGGATTTCAGTGCCTCGTGAAGACCTGCGATTCCAGCATCGCTCCGTCGCTGGGTTCCATGCTGAATCACGACGCCATACTTCTTTTGCGCCTCGACAACGACACGACCTTCAGTGACGTCGTGACTCATCGGTTTTTCAACGTACACGTGCTTGCCCGCTTGAGCCGCCCAGATGGTCATCAGCGAATGCCAGTGGTTGGGCGTCGCGACGGAGACACCGTCGAGGCTCTTGTCGTCGAGCGCTTCGCGAATGTCGCCGACGCCCTTGGTGGCAAATTTTCCCTCGGCCATCTTTCCCAGTCGGCTCATCGCACGGTCGAGCACTTTCCCGGCGGGGTCGACGGCGTAGGCGATTTCGACGTTCGGGGCATTGGTCCAACCTTGAATGTGCGACTGGCCGCGCCCGTTGAGCCCCGCGACGGCCATCCGGACGCGGTCGTTGGCGCCTTTGATCTGGCCGCTCGCCTTGGTACCAATGATCAGGAAACTCCCGCCCGCCATTCCGGCAATCGCGGACTTGATGACAGATCGACGGGATAGATCGCGGCTTTCAGACTGCGGGCGGGGATTCATTTTGTGACTCATGCGGTCGGGAGGGAAAAACGGCAGGGAGCCTATCTTACCAAGTCAAAGACGAGAATCGGCCCACGGGGGTAAATCTCCACGTAACCTCGCCCGTCGGCGGTATGTCGGCGTTGGAGCGGGGGTTAGACTGAAGTGACGAAGAGCCCCCATCCCCGATCGGAAAAACACCATGTGCAGGCACATCCGAGTTTCGGATCGAGTCGGTCGCTATGTTCAAGTCGCGTTGATGGTCGCTATCGCGATCGGGCTGACCAGCCGCAGCGCCGAGGCTCAGTATTTCTACTACGGTCGACGCGCGGTCGTTGCCCGCCCGGTCTTGCCGGCTCCGCCACCGGTGTTCTACGGGCCCACCGCCATTCACTCCGGTCCAGGATCTTTTTCGATCCGTTCGCCGTTTTTCTCCTTTCGAGTCGACGCCCCGTATCCACCCGTTTACGGCTATCGAACCTACTCGAGCTTCCCCGTTCCAGCCTATCGGTACGAACCCGCGTTACCGGCATACCCCACACCGACACTTCGGTACTCGACACCGATTCCCGACCAAGTGCCAGGCGCGATCGGCAGCGTCTCACCTGCACCGCTCTACTCACCGGGACTCTCAGGAGGCATCCCTGATTTGACGGATCCCGCTCCGATCATCACGGCGCGTCCGAGGCTTGAAGATGCAGCGACGAGCCACTCGGGGCGAGGGCTTTCCGATTCCGCAAATCGGCTTCGGTCGGCGCTCTCATCGCGGACCGACGACGCCGACGTTTGGTTGGAGTATCTGCAGCCCGGCGCGATCGCCAGTGCCGCGAACAGTGGTCGATTGACGCCGGACATCGTGGCACTCGAACAACGGTACGAGGGCGTCACGATGAATCCGCGGCTGAGGTCCATCACGCGGCTGCCAGGATTTGAGCGGACGCGGATGTTGCTGGGGCAATGGATTCGATCCGCGGCCCCCGAGCCAGCTGCGGAGTCATTTGTGCCGGCGGATTCGCCCAAGCCCATGGAGTCGCCGATCGGCTCCTCGGGTTCAAGACCGGCCGACGGCCGATCCGAGTTGCCGTCTGGCCTACCGACCGCGGGATCCGGCGTGGAACCGGCGACAGGATCGACGGACGAACCCAGCGATGTTGGTGGAGCGACGAAAGCGGAACCAACGCCCGAAGTCATTGAGACCTTGCCCGAACCGATCAAAGACAACGACGTTTAGGCAGTCCTGGCATCAGCGTAGCAATGGAGAGCGAGTCGCTGTCGATCGCCTGCCTGATTCACTCGCTCAACGGCGGCGGCGCCGAACGCGTGATGGCGGGTTTGGTGTCACGTCTCGCGGGACGCGGCCATCGTGTGACGCTGATCACGTTTTCGCATCCCGACACCGACCGGTATCCAGTCGATGAGTCCGTCGAACGTGTCACGCTCGGCTTGACGGATGCCCCCGCGTCTCCGCTCTTTCGATTGGCGGGTGTGTTTCGTCGGCACGCGGCGATTCGAAACGCGGTCCAGTCTGTCACGCCCCAAGTGTTGTTGTCATTTTGCGACCGCAACAACATCGATGTACTCTCGGCGCTCCGCAAGGGCTCGTTGCCGGTCATCGTTTGTGAACGCAGCGACCCCGCAAAGCTGTCGCTCGGCTGGATCCGCAATCGCATTCGTCGCCAAGCTTATCCCCGAGCGGCCGCCGTCGTCGCGTTGACCGAGAGTGCGGCGCGACACCTAAGTGAGTTTTGCAACAACGTGCAGGTGATTCCGTCGGCGGTCGATACTCCGCCGATTTCTTCTGCTCGCGATTCGGCGGCCGAAAACAAGTTGATCGTCGGCGTTGGACGTTTGGAGTACGAAAAGGGATTCGATCGACTCATCGAAGCGTTCGCCGCGGCGACTCTTCACCATCCCAGTTGGCGCCTCGCACTGTATGGGGAAGGATCGCAGCGAGCTGACCTTCAGCAACAAATTGCCGAACTCGGGTTGCATGGTCGCGTGGAAATGCACGGTTGGGTGAGACCGCTTTGGGAGTCGCTCGCCCAAGCAACTATTTTTTGCCTCCCGAGCCGCTACGAGGGCTTTCCATCGGCGCTGTTGGAAGCCATGGCGGTGGGCGTCCCGAGTATCAGTGTCGACTGCGAAAGTGGGCCGCGGGCAATCGTCCGCACCGGCGAGAATGGCCTGCTCGTCGACCCGAGCATCGAAGGACTATCGGAAGGGATCCGGCGGTGGATCGAAGACCCCAACGAACGCGAGCGGATTGGATTGGTAGGGTCTGGTGTGATCGAGGAATTCGGCTGGGAACGGATGGTCGATGCCTATGAGACGCTCGTTCGACGGACGGCAACGCAGGGCATGCGGGGCCGACGGGCATCCGATCGAACGTGAACCTCGCTGTTTGGACGGGGGGCTTTCGAGCGAGCCATCGATCGACTCGATCTTAGATACCGTTTGCGAGCGATTCGCGACGATCGTTGTGATCGATGCGACCGCAACCAAGCGCGAGGGTTTATGGTCTTGATCCGCTGAGCCAAGCCCTACCGCGACCTATGTTTCGGGGTCCTCTGACCCGGTCCCCCACTCGCCTCGCGACGTCATGGAACTGCTCGAAAATACAACCATCGATCCCACGCGAAAACTCGACTCACAGTGGAGCGATCCGGCGTTCGCAAAGACAACGAAAATCGTCCGAGGCGGCGAAGTTCGGGTCTCCGAGGTACTTTCCGCTCTATCGGTGGCATTGGATATCACCCAGGGTCTGCCTCAGGGACACAGCATGCGTTCGGCCATCATCGGGATGCGGATCGCCGAAGAAATCGATCTGCCGCAGTCCGACCGTTCGGCGCTCTTTTACGCACTGCTTCTCAAGGATCTTGGCTGTTCGTCAAACGCCGCCAAAATCTCATTCCTGTTCCAAACCGATGATCTTCGCTCCAAACGTTCAATGCGTTTGATCGACTGGACCAAGCCAAGCGAATGCGTCGTCAATAGCTGGTGCGACTGCGCGCCCAAGACGTCGACCTGGGGTCGAATCAAGAAGGTCTTTCGCGACATCGCCAAAGGCACGGCCGTCGGCAAACAACTGTCGGAAATCCGTTGCAACCGCGGCGCCCAGATCGCGCGCCGACTGGGTTTTCCCGAAGCCACGGCCGAGGCGATCCAAGACCTCGATGTACACTGGAATGGACGTGGCGCTCCGACCGGAAAGCGACGCGAAGAGATCTCGTTACTCGGCCGAATTTGCTGCCTCGCTCAAACGACCGAAGTGTTTTTCGAGTCCGAGGGCGTTGAAGCCGCGCTGGATGTCGCAAAGCAGCGTAGCGGAACTTGGTTTGACCCCAATCTCGTTGCCGCGCTGGAGAGTTTTCGCGGCGACGCAACGTGCTGGACCCAATTGAAGAGTTCCTGTCTCATCGACGAACTTCGCGGTTGGGAACCCCAGGATGAAGTGTTGCTTGCAGACGAAGACTACCTCGACCGCATCTCGGAGTCGTTTGCGAGCGTCGTTGACGCAAAGTCTCCCTGGACGTTTGACCATTCAAGTCGTGTCGCCGAGATCGCGGTCGGCGTCGCGCAGCAGTTGGACTGCTCGAGTGAAGTGATTCACGACATTCGCCGCGCCGGATTGTTGCACGACATCGGCAAACTCGGCGTCTCGAATCTCATCCTCGACAAGCCCGGCAAGCCGACGGATGAGGAGTACGCGCAGATCCGACTGCATTCCGATTATTCGTTCCGAATCCTTTCGCAAGTCGAGGCGCTTCGCGATCTCGCCTTTATCGCGGCAGGGCATCATGAGCGATTGGACGGCAAGGGCTATCACCTCGGAATCGCGGGCGACGAAATTCCATTCGTCACTCGAATCCTCTCGGTCGCCGACGTCTTCGAAGCACTCTCGGCGAAGCGTCCGTATCGAGACGGGATGCCGCGAGAGAAGATCGAGTCGATCATGAACGGTGATCGCGGAACGGCATTCGACAATGACTGCCTTGATGCGCTCTGGCGATGGCTGGATCGTAACGACCTCGAATCGAGGGTCGAGTCACAACTGGCGGCCGTCGAAGACCTCGTCTGTGACCTTCAGGGGAATTAGTTCTGCGGGAGTCAATTGATAAGAGATTGATCGATGTCCCCCTCCCCGCGTTTCGATCACTTTCGAGTGATCGAAGCTTCACCCTCCCATCCGGGAGGGTAAAGCTTGCACGGAAGCTTCTGTCGCGTGGACGCCCCGATGTTGTCGGCGTCATTTCGGGTTACGGTGGATGTCCTTGTTCTCCGCTCCCACACGCAACCGAGAAGACGTTGAGCAGCCAGGACGATTTTGAACTGATTAGCGATGTCATCCGCCGCCGCGAAACCAAGAAGGTCCTGGCGGACCCCGAGAGCCCTTGCGACGTTTCCGCGACGCGGTGCGCCGGCTGGGACGCGACGGTTCGTGACTCATTGCGGACGGCCGGCTACGCCCCTTTTCACTACGAACGCAACATCGAAGAGATTGCGGAACCGTGGCGAGCGCACGTTTTGTGGCAATCCGATTGCCGCTACGTCGCTCGTGAAATGAGCGGATGGGTGGAGGCGACGGCTTCGATCGGAAAGCTCCCCGCGATGCTGTCCGCGTGTGGAGCGGCCGTCGTTGTGACTTGGCTTCCCCAGTTTCGCCACCTCGACGCCGCAAAGCCTGAACAGGTTCGAACGGACGACGAACACCTGGCGGCTGCGTCTGCCATGGTGCAAAACCTGCTGCTGTTGTTGACCGCAGCAGGGATGGGAAGTTATTGGTCCAGTGGCGGACAATTCCGCTCGGCCGACGTTTTCGCGGCGCTCGGGATTCCGGCAAAGGAATCGCTGCTCGGAGTGATCTTCGTCGAATATCCGGGAACCTTCGATGTACCGCTGGAGCGCAAACCGGGGAAGCACCGAGGAAAACGAACCGATCGTTGGATACGCGAAATCGACTTAACGCAGTAGCGATTGACTCGGCGGTCGAGACACTCGGCTGGGCTCACGCTGGCTAAGACAGCCGGCTCAGAAAGAGGTCGTAAACCAAGAAACCGCTAGGAAGTCAATCGTCCGAACCGTCGACGCACCAACTCCCGCAGATAGTCGCGTTCTCGCTGTATCGCGTACATCGATGGAACCAGGGCGAGGTGCACAAGCAGGATCAGCACCACGCAGCACCCGAGATAGCCAAGCGTGAGTGCTCCCGGTAGTGCCAAGAGCAGATAGGTGCTGAATGGAAATCGAAACCCCAAGCCTCGCGCGGCAGACAGCATCACCACGAACGTGGCTGCCATCGAGAGATACGTGCTGATCACGACTCCGTAGACGTTCAGGATCGGAAACAAAGCGATACCCAAAGCGACGTTGAGGCCGAGGCCCACGAGGAACGCCACCGATGTCCACCAGGTACGCTTGGTGCACCAGAACGCGTTTTGGAAGACGTAGGCTAAGCCGAGCGTGATGCTGGTCGCAAGAGTCCAAGGCAAGAGTTTGACGGCAAGCTCAAATCGGTCACCGATCCAATCCAAAAGCCACGGCGCGATGATCACCACCGGGATCGATGCGGTGCAAAACAACAACGAGATCAGCTTGAGCAGCGAACTCAGTCTTTGCGAAGCCAATTCCTTTTCGCCACGATCCCAGTCTTCTGCAAGATGCGGTGTGATAACCGCAGCGAGCGTCATCGCGAATTGCTCCATCAACCGAGCGAGAATGCCCGCGACGTGATACTGCGCCACGAAGAACAACGCGATTTCTTCGCCTTCGGCAAGATTCATGATCAATGCCCGATCGGTGACCAAGAACGTATTGGCGATGAAGGTGGCGAGCCAGACGGCGACGGCCATGGGCAAGATCGCGCGCATGACTTGCACGAGTTCGGCGACGAAGGACAGTCCCGGACCGTCGAGTCGCGGTGCGGTTTCTTCGCGAGTGCATTGCCACAGATACAGAGCGGCGAGTGAAGACGTGATCAGGCTTGCGAGTGCATACGCGACGATCACGCCACCGGCGGTGTAGTCTGAAGCCGGGACACACAACAGGCACAGCACGGCGAAGCCAACGCCTTGGGTCGCTTGGCAGCGTGCGAACTCGGTGTGGAGCCGCAGCGCGCTGAGCATCGACGTGGTGTAGTTGAAGACGACCACGGAGGCAAGCGCGGGAAGAATCGCCCAAAGCCACCCGTTGTCGCGACCTGCCCCGAAGAAAACGGTGGTGGCGATGTCACGACCCAAGAACAAACCGAGCATCGAAATCGCGTAGACCGTCCCGCAGGCCACGCTTGTCACCGCAATGAAGCGTCCGATTTGTTTCCGTTGCCGGTAGCCCTCGGCAAAGCGACCGAAGGCGCCAGGAATACCAAGCACCATCAAGGGACCGACAGCCATCAGAAAGCTAAACGACAGTTCCCATTCACCGAGTGCTCCGTCGGGCAACCAGTCACAAATGATGAGTGACCGTCCTAAACCGATGCCCCGCTGAAGGATCATCAACAGCCCAACACAAACGATACCGGCCCCCAGCGATTGGGCGACCCGCTTTCCGGTCGGTGTGGCACCTTGCGACGCCGTCGTCGGCGCGACGTTTTCGGAGTGAGAGGTGCTCATGATGGTTTCAAGCTTGCCGTTCCCCGTGAAATGATCGATCACGAGAAGCCTAGCTTGCGGTCGGAAGCCGCGATGAAGTGCTACGCCCGCACTTTCGGTGTGATCCCTACCATCGGGGCGATGATCGCGTGATGGCTCGATGGAGACGCTTCCGGCGAGAAGAGGCAACGTGCGGAAGGGCGAAGACCCCGACGATCGCAGGGCAGGACGCCAACCATTAGCGTCGTGCTTTGAGGTCGTGGGTTTCCAGTTGTGTTTCGAAGTTGACGCGCGGCGCAGCCACTCTCGCTCGAACGTCAATCGTTGGGGTCGACGAGGTTCTTCCAATCGGCGTAGGTCGGCCGATCCTTGGTGTCGCGGTTGCCCTTTTGAGTGTGTGCGGGCGGGCACGCTTCGAGCAGTTCGCTCAGAAACAAGCGTGCTTCTTCCCCGGCGGCACCGGCCTGGCCTTGAGCAATGGAATTCATTTCTCTCAGATCGGCCGGTACTTCGTAGAAGCGTCCGTCGCGATAGAGCTTGAAATGCTGTGTGCGAGCGAATTGGCCGGGCTTTTTGTTCCAATACGGCTGATAGTGGCAAAGCACCCAATCGCGTGGTGTACCCGGCTTGCCTTTCAACTGTGGAAGAAAACTGCGGCCGTCGATGGGGTCCTCTGGTCCCAGGGGTTTGCCCGCCGCGTCGGCAAACGTCGCATAGAAATCGGTGAAATCGATCAGTTCGTCGGACACCGTTCCCGCCGGCGCCGCTCCTTTCCAAGAGGCGATCAATGGGACATGAGTGCCCATGTCGGTCATGCCTCCTTTGCCACCTCGAATGTCCTGGCCGTTCCACCGGGACGTGATGCCGACGTTGGTTCCATTGTCGGCCGTGAACAAGACGATGGTGTTCTCGAGTTGGTCGAGCTCACGGACCTTGTCGACGATTCGGCCCACGATCTTGTCCATGTACTGCACCATTGCGACGAAGTTCTTTTTCTTGGCTTGCTTGTCCTTGGGAGCCTTGTTGGCCGCCTGGGTTCGCGGTGCTTCGCCAATCGTATCCGGAGTGGCGATAAATGGATCGTGTACGAGCACCATGGGGTAGTAGACGAAGTAAGGCGAGTCCGCGTTTCGTTCGATAAAGTCACATACAAAGTCGCAGAGCAGATCGGGTCCATATTTGCCGGAATTGTCTTCGACCGTTTCGAATTTCCCGTTGCGTTCCAGGGGCGGACTCCAGAAACGTTCGCCGCCACGATCCCTCACCTGTTTGCCGGTTGTCACCTGCCAGAGATAAGATTCGTCAAACCCGGCACGCAGTGGACGCAACGGATCGTTCGCGCCATCCAACCCGTTGTATAGCCCATTGAGTTGCCACTTCCCGGCGATGGCCGTCTTGTAGCCGGCCGATTGCATCAGGTGTCCAAACGTTTTTTCGTTCGGATGGAGGTAACCGAAGTGAGTGTAGTTGCGGAAGTTGTACTTTCCGGTCATCAACTTGACGCGCGTCGGTGTGCAGATGGGTGTTGAGTATGCGTGCGTGAATCGGATTCCACCGGCCGCCAATGCGTCAATGTTCGGTGTCTTGTAGTCTTCCGCGCCGTAACAACCAAAGGCTTCCCAACTGACGTCGTCGGCCATCATCAGAATGATGTTCGGCCGTTTGGAAGGCTCG
>JBCBLJ010000937.1:0-3060 GCA_038520195.1 Planctomycetota bacterium | reverse complement strand
TTCAGCCGCCTTCAGTGAAAGCCACAGCGGATCACCACCCGATTCATCCGAAGCGCTCGCCCAATTCCTGGTCGCGACGGGCTTGCTGACGGATTTTCAATCCAACGCATTGCGAGGCGAAAAACCGCCAACGATTCGTGTCGGCGGGTTCGTGATGTGCAATGATCAGCCGGTGCGACCAGGAATTGGGCGAGCGCTTCGGATGAATCGGGTGGTGATCCGCTGTGGCTTTCACTGAAGGCGGCTGAAATTTGCTTACACCCGCTGGACTCGGTGATACCCGACTGAATCAATCGAGACCAAAATTCACGGAGCGGGACCGCCATTTCGAACCGGAAAGCGCGTGTGGGGTGCTAGGACAATCAAACCGACTAGTCTAACCGATGAAACCGTTTGTGCGTCCATGCCGCCCGTGTTCAACCGGTATCGGGATAACGTAGAACATCGTGATTGATTTGGTTGAAACGCGTTGGTGGGAGTGGGCTGAGCTAAAAACGAGCGCATAATTCTGCATCCGGTCGCCGGCGTGTTGTCGCCCAGGGTGCCGAACATTTCCGGCGATCTAGCGCCGCTCCGTTGATCCGGCTTCGACCAACTGACCCTTGAATATCGCCTACCTGACCACCGAAGCCGTCCCTTTCGCGAAAACGGGGGGATTGGCAGATGTCTGCGGCACGCTCCCCCGGGAGATGGCGGGCCTCGGACACCAAAGTGCCGTGATCTTGCCAGCCTTTCGCGAGGTTTATCGGGCCGGCATCGAAGTTGAGTCGACCGACATCAGCTTCGCCATTCCCATGTCGCAGTCGAAACTCGTTGGCGGCCGGCTGTTACGCAGTACGTTGCCGTCGAGTGACGTGGCGGTTTGGATGATCGATCAGCCTCAGTACTTTGATCGTGAGGGCTTGTACGGGGATCGCAGCGGGGACTACGCGGACAACGCCGAACGATTCGCATTCTTTTGTCGCGCCGCGTTGGTCGCGCTCACGCGTATCGGCATGGAGGTGGATGTAATCCACTGCAATGACTGGCAAACGGGGATCGTGCCCGGTTTACTTCGTGCGACGCCCGCTCAGTTCCCTGCGCTGGCGAACGCCGCGACAGTGATGACCATCCACAACATGGCCTATCAGGGATCTTTCCCGGCCGAGGCGTTTCGATGGACGGGACTCGATTGGCAGTTCTTTCATCACGAATCATTCGAATTCTACGGCCAGTTGAATTACCTCAAGTCCGCGATCGCGACCGCCGACGAAGTCACCACTGTCAGCCCACGCTATGCAGCTGAGATCTGTACGGCGGAGCAGGGTTGTGGATTGGATCGAGTGCTGTCTGAACGTCGTCGCGGCGTCATCGGAATTGCCAATGGGATCGATGTCGACATTTGGAATCCAAAGACCGATGTCAAGTTACCGGGCCGGTTTGATGTGGACTCTTGGCAAGATGGAAAGGCACTCAACAAGAAGTCGCTGCAAGAAGAGTTCACTTTGGAAGTGTCGGATGAGCTTCCGTTAATCGGGTTGGTCGGGCGACTCGCGGACCAGAAAGGCTGGGACCTCATTTTGCCCGTCATTGAACGACATGTCATTGAGAAGCGACCCACGCAATGGATCGTGCTGGGGAGCGGTGATCCACGGATCGAGAGTGAATTGCGTCGGCTTCGCGACGAAGCTCCTCATCAAGTGGCGATCCACTTGGGTTTTCACGACGCACTCGCCCATCGCATCGAAGCAGGTGCGGATGTGTTCGTGATGCCGAGTCACTATGAGCCTTGTGGGCTCAACCAACTGTACAGCTTGCGGTATGGCACGTTGCCCATCGTGACAGCCACTGGCGGGCTCGCTGACACAGTCGTCGATTCGACGCCGGAGACGTTTGCCGACGGCACCGCCAATGGATTTCATCTCCAACGGTTTTCAGCGGATGGGCTCGACGAAGCGATCGGACGTGCACTGCATTTGCGCTATCACGAAAAAAATATTTGGGACCAAATGGTCGTTGCCGCGATGAATGCGGATTGGTCGTGGAGGAAGAGTGCGTGCCAGTATGCTGAGCTTTATGAAAACGCTCTGGCCCTTAGGTCGCAGCTGGGCGCCGATCTCGTTTGAAGCGTGATGCGGGTTTTCAGGAAAGCAAGCCGATTGAGTGCTAGCGATTGCGGAAAAACCGCTACATTGTCGATTGGTTGATGGGAACGCGGCGGTCGCAAACAGTGTTACGGCGACGCCACCCAACACCTCTCGAATTCTGTATCAGGTGGTCATGCGACAGAGAGTTGGGAATACCGATTCTTCCAATGCGTTCAGCGAAGTCGTTGAAGAGTCGCACGAGAACCCCAGTCTTCCTGACCAAGAGACGGTCTGGGACGCGGCCAACGAGAATACCGTCCAGGTTTCGTTTCGTTCGCGAAAATCTTCCACCTCACGTCACGTCCGCGATGATTCATCAAACGAAGTCGATGCAGAGTGCGTCACTTCTCACGCGCGGCGAGACCTGTTAACGGGCGACTGGACAATCTTCTCTCCGGTGAGGGAGCAGCGTCCCAACGATTTCGCGGAAGCAGACGCGACATCGATCCCGACTTCGATCGTCGATCGAGACTCAGAGGTCGATCCATTTTGCCCATTTTGCGCTGGCGCGGAGAGTCAAACTCCCCAAGCAGTTTGGTCCGCTTCGCTGGACGAGACTCTTCCCTCGGACCCGAGGACGACATCGAGGCTGTTTTGCCCCAAAGTTCGCGTCGTGGCCGGAGAGCAGGACGGATGGCAGGTGCGCGTCGTGCCCAACAAGTTTCCTGCGGTCGATTACTCGAGCGGCACGGCCTCGTCGGACCACGAGTCGGGACTCTTCCCGACCCGTCCGCTGGTCGGCGGACATGAGGTGGTGGTGGAGTCCGCGTCTCACGCTGAACGGGTGACGCACGCCGACCCATCGGTCGTGTTCATGATGCTCTTGGCCTACCGCGATCGGATTCGGCACTGGCGCTCGGTCGACGGAATTCAATACATCAGCGTTTTCAAGAACTGCGGTCCGGCCGCTGGCGCCTCACTGCGTCATAGCCAC
>JBCBLJ010000395.1:0-7465 GCA_038520195.1 Planctomycetota bacterium | reverse complement strand
CCACTCCATCGATCCAGTACTTTCGAAGCGTCCGAACGGCATCCACTTCGTAACCCAGGTCACGGGCGGCTGAAATCGTGCTCGCCGCAACGGGATCCATCACGCCCGGTTTGGGCATCACGTGGACGAGACGGACGTCTTCATCGGCTCCATCGGGATGGGTGCTAAGAGAAGCGTCGCCGACGCGGGCCACCACTTTGCGTTCGACCACCGAATCACCGAGCAGGGAATCGGCCAGCGTTAGGGCTTGCTCGTCGTTCAGTTCGCCTTCGAGCAGAAAGCCCTTCGCGAACACAACGCGGACGTCTTCGCCGAGCCCCAGTTCTTGGATTTCCTCACCGGTGCGCTGTCCTTCGCGGTCGAGTTCGTTCTCGGCGGGGTAGATATCGACTTGCCAAAGCGGCATGGCTTTCCTCGGTGCTTCGTGTCCTGCGAGGTGACCGAGTCTAGCGGTTCACGACTGGTTGTCGACCGGCAACGTCGCGACCGAGGATGCTCGAGCGGCGGCCACGTCGAGCCCGTTTTCACGGGGCAGATCTTGGCTGTCACGGTTCTCCGCACCGACTGTCACGGTTCTCCGCACCGGCTGTCACGTTTCTCCGCAGGGCGGCGTCGACCGTCTTTCCAGTGAGCGATCCAGACTCATTTCGGTCTCCCTCCCTCGCACCCCGAGATTCTTGCGGTGGAGATTCCATCTCAACGTCTTTTTGTGCGGAAGGACGACGAACGAAATCGGGCCGTCAATTACAATCGAGGGCCGCTTCTCCCCCCGAAGTAATGTTGAGAGTGCCGAGTTGTTTGATTCCACATCGCGTCTGTCTCACAAGCCGTTGGTGACGATCTTCGTCCTGATCGTCAACTTGGGACTTGGGTTGGCGACGTTGGCGATGAGTTCTGACCTCGTTGACAACTTGGTCCTCAACTACAACACCAAGTCGTCGCAACCGCTGGCCTGTCTGACAAGTCCGTTCATTCACACCAGCCTGATTCACTTGGCCGGCAACCTTGTGTTTCTCGGCCTGTTTTGTGCATTCATCGAAGGCAAGCTTGGGCCCGGCCCGTTCCTCGCCGTCTTGATCGCGGTCTGCTTTATCTCGTCAATGGGCGAAAAGACGGTGATGGGCGCACAGTTCTTTAAGAAGAAACGCGGCGGCAACTATCAGCAGTATTCTTCCACGACGTCGGGAGCGGCTGCGGTCAACACCAACTTGACCGAGAAGCAAGCGGAACAGTCCTTCAATCAACGGCGTCAATCGTTTGAAAAAATCTCCGGTTCGGTCGGCGCCTCGACCGCCATCTTCGGGTTGATGGCAGTCTGTTTAGCTTGGGCACCCAACAGCAGCTTTCGGATCGGCTCGCCGCCCAAACCCATGCTCTTGCCGCTTGTGGTGGTTGTCGGTGCGTATGTCTGTTGGGATTTACTGAAATGGGGCTTGTCTGGATTCGAAAAGGGTGGCCTTCCAATCCATCTCGTGGGACTTGTCCCCGGTTTTGTCATCGGCGTCATCTGCGTCAGGCTCGATCTCGTCTCGGTCGATGGTTCCTTCCAGCCGAGTGACCTTGACGTTGTTCCAACGGCGGTTCCCGACGTGCCGGTGGAGACGCCCGCGGAGCGCCGAGCAAAGGCCAAGCAGTTGCGTCGCGAGCAGCGCGAAGCCGCGCGGGCGAAGCAAAAATTGTTCAACGAAGCGGCCGCGGTCGTCAGCGCGCCGGAAAAGAAGGTGACCCGGAAAGTTCGGATCGATCCGATCATCCAGGAGGCGCAGCGAGCCATCGGTTCGGGCACGCCGATCGAAGCGGTCAAGATGCTGGAGAACATTACCAACGAGGATCTGTTGACGCAGCTGCCACTGTCGGACTACGTCACGCTCGTGCAGCAGCTGACGGAGAGAAAACGATGGCCGGCGGTCATTCTCGCTCTCAAGAAATCGATCGTGGGCCACCCGGAAGACGCGACCGAGCGCCAACTCAAGCTCGCTCGACTGTTCATGGGCATGAAGAAGTACGAAGACTGCGAATCGGCTTTGGCCTCTATCAAACGCAAATCGCTCACGCCCGAACAGGATCGCGAATACAAACAGTTCGTGGTGCAGATTCGCCAAATCAGTGACTAACTGGAAGACACCGGGCTTGCGGCCGTCAGGTTGCCCATTCATTCAGGTCGCGGCGTAGCAATTCATGGTGTGCACGTGCTTGGGCCGAAGCGTGCTTCAAACGTAACGTGCGGGGAGGAGCACGAGTGCAGGCGAAACAGTTGCCGGAAAACCGCAATCGTCCTAAGCTCAAGAGTCCAACATTTGCCGAGCCAGCTGACTCCGGAACCCGACGCGGCTCGACGAGACGCTGCGGACCGCGTCCCACCACCCCCAACATTCTGCCCTGATGCGTTCTCTCGCCCTTGCTTTTTGGTTGTTGTTTGCGTCGATCACGGTCGCCCAATCGGATATCAATCAGCCGCCGATCCGCTATGGCCAGACCCGCGGCGACAATCCAGTCACGCGTTTGTTCGACCAAGTGCGCGAGGGAGGCGTCACACTCCCGTACCGACGACAGGATGGCCATCTGAAGTCGATTCTCGAGGCGCTTGAAATCCCCACGACCTCTCAGTCGCTGGTGTATTCGAAGACGAGTTTGCAGTCTTCCCGGATTTCTCCTCAGAACCCGCGGGCGATCTATTTCAATGACGACGTCTACGTCGGCTGGGTGCAGGGCAGTTCGCTCCTGGAAATCGCAACGGCCGACACGACCCTCGGCACGGCTTATTACACGGTGCGAATGACCGCCGACGGCCCCTCCATGCGTCGCCACAACGAAGCCTGCTTAGCATGTCATCTCACGCCCAAGAAGAGCGGGCGGATTCCGGGTCACTCGATTCGTAGCGTCGCAACCCGCAGCAACGGAAAGATCAACTTGTTACTCGATTCGTTTAAAACGACACACGCCAGTCCTTTTAAAGAGCGATGGGGTGGTTGGTACGTCACCGGCGATGTCGGCGCGATGAACCATCGCGGGAATGCGTTTTTGGAAGGCGAGGACATCCAGCCTCCCGACGGTGGACGGCGCGTTGATTTGAGCAGCGACTTTGATACCTCGCGTTGGCCGTCACCGCACAGCGATGTCGTCGCGTTGATGGTTTTGGAACATCAGACCTACGCCCACAACGAATTGACTCGCGCGAGCTACGACATGCGGCGCGCCCAACATGACGGTGACGCCGAGGTGGTTCGCGAGGCGATCGAAACGATTTCGGAGCGTTTGGCCGGTGTCTTGCTGTTTGACGACGAAGCGCCGCTGCCGGGACCGGTGACCGGCTCGACTCCATTCGCCGACGAGTTCGCCGCCCGAGGGCCATTCGATCGGAAAGGACGGAGCTTGCGCGAGTTCGATTTGAAGACGCGCGTCTTTCGTTATCCCTGCAGCTACCTGATTTATTCGCCGGTGTTCGACGCGCTCGATGCGGACCTCAAAGAGCGGATCTACGAGCGGATGTTGGAGAAGCTGATCGCAACGGACTCGGACAAGGATGCCGGTCCTGAAAAAGCGGCCATCCTCGAAATCTTGCGGGACACGAAATCTGATTTGCCCAAGTCTTGGACGGTGGGCCTCGACGGTTGAGAGCAGTTTCTGGCGGCGGTCGCTAGCGTTGTGCCCTCGATAGCTCTGTGCCTTCGCTAGCGCTGGGCCTTCGCTAACTCTGTGCCTTCGCTAACGCTGTGCCTTCGCGGCCGCCTCGATCATCTGGCGAACACGCTGAACCGATTGAAGCGGGCCTCGAATGATAATGGTCTTGGCTCCGTCAAGGACCTCAAATTGGACCGGGACCGCTTGGGCGGGTTGCTTGAGTATCTCCGGCATTGGTTTGGACGCGGTGGCTTTGGGGCGTGATCTCTTGTCCAGATTCTCGAACTCACGTTTGGCGTGTGCCTTGGCTCGCTCGAGTTGAAGCCTTGCCATGTCACCACGAAGCTGCTGGGCCTTGGAGCGAAGTTTGGCTCGCTGGAATTCGATTTCGGCGGTGGCAACGCTGTAGCCCTCACCATTTTCCCGAGCTCGCGCGAGTTGCAGTTCGGCGAGTGAGACTTGGGCCTGAGCGTCCTCGGCCGTCACGGCCGCGATCTCGGCCTCGAGTTCGAGTCGCTTGAGCTCAAATTCAAGGTCCAAACGATGCGTCTCGGTGGACCGTCGCAGCGACGTGCGTCGATCAGCACCGCCGCGACCCTGAGCGAGAGTCGTCGATGCGAGCGTGACGGCGAGAAGTGTGAACAGGCAGAGACGGCTCATCTCGAAGCTCCGGAATCGTGGGATTTGGTGGGTTTGGAAAGGCAGGTGGAAGCTTGGGTTCGGTTATTCTGAGCGAAAACCGCGTTCATTGTTGGTGGCAGGGCAACTTTTGACGCGTCGCCGCGTCCAACGCCCACGCACGGTGCAAAACGCATCTCGGTGGAGAGGAACAAGAAAAGGCGGTCTGAGCGGCTGGACGCGATGAAACGGCAACGAATTCAAAATCGATCCAACGTCGGCCGACGGCTTCGGCTGGAGTCCTTGGAGTCACGCCGTGTCTTGGCCGCGATTTCGGTCGCCGTCGATGGGGCGGACACGGTTTCGGAAGTTGGCTCTCAGACGCTCCGGTACACCCTCACCCGCGATGACGCCGCTTTTCCGATGGCGGTCCAAGTCGAGTTCAGCGGGACCGCTGTTTACGAAACCGACTACCAAGTGCGCGAGCGCGACCGAGATAGCGTTCGCTTGCCCGAATCGGCGGATGCGGATGGAACGGTCCGTGGTACGGTGATTTTTGAGCAGGGCGTCGACTCCCTCGATGTGATCGTCGACCCAATCAACGATGGCGTCACCGAGTTGGACGAGACGATTGTTCTCTCAGTGCTCGAGTCGGATCAATTCGCCAGCATCAGTGGAGCCGCGTCGCGAATCATTCCCGACACGCCGACGGAATACTTTGTGGTCGACACGAGCAACCGGCTCGGAGTGGTTGACGTCGAACGCGGCGTCATCGACTTTGTCGGGTTCATCAACGCGTCACAGTTGATCACTGACATTGCTTTCACTGCGGACGGCGAACTGTACGCGATTTCACAGGACAATCTTTACCAGTTGCGATTGGACATTCTCAACGAGGGTGTGATTGGAACGGTTTTCCTTGGCGGTCACTCAATCATTGGTGCCAACGCTTTAGTGGACGCTCGCGACGGCGACTTCGGCAGCACCGAAGGCGATCTCTTTGCGGTGGGGCTTGGCAGTCTCGATCTACATCTGATTGATCTGGTGAACGTTGGCGGTGCACCAACGCTTGCGAACGTTGTCCCTGTCTTTGATATCGGAGCGGCACTGGACGCCCGTGCCTTTCCAAGCAACTACTTGTCGAGTGGTGATCTGGACTATCGCACCGGGGGCGAGCTGCTGCTTTCGGTGATGCGCCCCGAAGACCCGTCCGACTCTCTGATCGAAATCGAGACACCGGGAGCCAACGGCTTTCTCGATCGTGGGCCATCAGCGATCGAAGACACGGGTGAGGATTTTGTCGCCGTTCAGGGCTTTGCCTTTGACAATGGCGACAGTTACGCGTTTACAGATCACACGCTGCTGAGTTTCAATCCATTCAATCGTGACTTCGCTCGCGAAACGGAGCTGACCGGACGGCTTTACACGATCGGCGCGGCGGACTCCGCCACGGGCGTGATCGAGGGCATCATTCCGCCACCGCCGACGGTTGCCCTCAACAGCCTTGCCAGTGATCCGAGCGACCTGCCCCGAGGCGTTCAGCCAACTCGGTGGATCACCCAGCGGAGTCAGATAAGCGAGATCGTGGTTCAGTTGGGGTTCCCAATCGAGGTCATTCCTGACGGAGCCATCACGCTCACTAATTTGGGCATCACCGACGAACAGTCCGACGTGGGCATCTCGCTGTCGGCGGATCAGCTTGTGTTGTCTTCCGATGGGCAGCAGATCACGATCCAGATGACGCCGGAGCAATTGGACGCCGGTCGTTATCAGCTTGAGATCTCATCGCAAGTGACTTTTGGTGACGACTTCACGTTTGTCGGTGATTCCATCAATCGGTTTTTCGTGTTGCCAGGCGACTTCGACGGCAACAATAGTGTCGACCTTCGGGATCTCGATACGCTTGCTTACTGGATGGCCGAACCAACCGCGCCAAGATACGTGGACCTTGACGGTGTCGGCACGATCACGACACAAGATGCAGAGGTGCTGGAGGCCAATTTCGCGGCACAGATCGAACTACCCGATGCCGATGAAATACCGGGCGAATTCCTGGACACTGATCGCTTGGCTGCGGCGCTCGTGACACTTGGCCACCGCACCGACGTCAACGGTAGCGGTGCGATTTCGCCGATCGATGCTTTGATTGCCATCAATCGGATTGCCCGTGGAACCGCTGAACTGAATGATTGGCGCTACGATACCAATCGGGACGGTCGAGTCACGCCGGTCGACGCACTACGCGTGATCAACGAATTGGCCGCGAGCTTGCGCGGCGAGGGCGAAGGAGGGTTCTTAAGCGCCGCTTCGACCTCGAATGCGGCGGCAACCGACCAGGTGCTCACCGCCTTGGATAACCAAGGCGACTTTAGCGCCCTCTTCTAAGGTCGTTCCGCTCGAAATGGTCGCCGTGAAAGCGTCGCGGTTACTGACCGCCGGACTTGGTGCCGCTGCCAGCCTTCATGGTGCTCCCGGCTTTGGCACCGCTACCCATGGGTTTGGAATCGCTTCCCTTCATCTTGCTGTCGCTGCCCATCATTTTTGAGTCGCTGCCCATCGTCTTGCTTTCGCTACCCATCATCTTTGAGTCGCTGCCCATCATCTTGCTGTCGCTACCCATCATCTTTGTTCCGCTTCCAGCCATGGCGACCATCGCGTACTTTTCGGGGTTGGCCATGAACTTTGCCTTGGTGTCACCATTTGGGAACAAGTACAGTCGGCCGTTGTGAAGCGCGCTGAACATGACCGAGCCGGCGATGTTTTGTTTCAGGTCGGTTCGGCAAACGACACATCCGCCGTCCAGCGCCGGCGTGTACTTGTTGAGGTTGGCAAGGAACTTTTGCTTGTGTCCGTTGTTGTGGAAGTAGTACGTCTTGCCTCGGTGCATGACCGCGAAATTCGGATTGCCCTTGACCCACTTCTTGGTGTCAACGACCGAAACGGGGCAGTAGCCTCGTAGGGCGACAGGCCGAGCGGTGGCGATCGTGCCGGAACCCTGGATTGCCGAACCTTGGGTTCCCGAGCCTTGCAGTGCTGAGCCTTGCAGTGCTGAGCCCTGCGGACGAATTCCCGAGCCTTGGATCGGCGTCGAATACGACCGCGGCGAGGAATACGAACGGGGTGACGAATACGATCGCGAGCCGGACTGGGCATCCGCAGTCGCGACGGCCCCGAGGCAGAGGGTGGCAGCAATGAGGATTCGTGAGAAATGGCCTGCAATCGACAT
>JBCBLJ010001045.1:0-2351 GCA_038520195.1 Planctomycetota bacterium | reverse complement strand
CTTGACATGCTGAGCGCATCGGCGACGTACGAGATGACATCGGGTCGTTCGAGACTATCGAGTTTTACAACGTGAGCAGCTGCCTTCGCTTCTTGTAAGTCCGCCACGAGTCGCCGATGCGCTCAGCATGTCAAGGTCGGCCGTCGAAGACCTGGCAATTCTCTGTGAAGCGAAAACGTCGGGCAACCCGTTTTTCCTAGGCCAGTTGTTGCTCTCACTCGGTCGCGATCGATTGATCAGCTACGACCCCGAGGCTGGCCATTTCCAGTGGGACCTCGCTGAAATCGAACGGGCACCGTTGTCGGACAACGTGGTCGACCTGATGCTCGCGAGGCTGCGGGACTTGCCGACGGAGACTCAGGATGCGATTCGGCTCGCGGCATGTTTGGGAAACGAGTTCGATCTGCAAAGGCTCACCTTATTGACGAAGCGATCGGCGCGTCAAACCGCCAGAGCGTTGTGGCCCGCGATCACCGAACGTTATCTCTTGCGCGAGGACGATGCGTACCGCATCACGGAGCTTGAAAAGGGCGGAGGGTCGCCGAGTTACCGTTTCGCTCATGACCGCTTGCAGCAAGCGGCTTACGGGCTGATCCGCGAAACAGAGCGGGCGACGATTCATCAGGCCGTCGGTCTTGCGCTGTTGAGAGGCGTCGACGAGGAGCAACGTGACGAGTTGATCTTTGATATCGTCGGACACTTTGAGATAGCACGCGATTTGATCGTTGACTCAAGTGACAAACGTGAACTCATCGAACTGTCACTCGCCGCCTTTGAAAAAGCAAAACGCGCCAACGCGTTTGCAGCGGCTCTGAAACACATCTCCTTTGCCATCGAACTGCTCGGTAGCGAGGCATGGGAGTCGGCTCCCGCGTCAATCTTGCAAGCGACGCTCGACCGTGCAATTTGCGAACATCTCTGCGGAAACGCGGAAGTCGCCGACAAGCTTTTCCGAGTGGCACTTTCGAAGGCCACGACGCCACTTCAACGGGCACGAGTTCGCTCCGAGATGGAACTGCTGTTCCTGAGTGTCGGCCAACACGAACGGGTCATCGATTCGGTCGTCACGGCGCTGCGGGAATTGGGTTATCAAGTGCCTCCCGTCGACGACGCCGAACAGATCCGTGCAGCGACGGCGGAGTTGCATCATCAGGGAACGGTTTTGCTTGGTGACCGTTCGATCGACGAACTGCTACACCTCGATGAAGCCACCGATCCGACGGCGATTCAGGCCCATGAGCATCTGAGTCACCTCGCGCCGTCGGCGTTCTTTCGAAACATGGATTTGTACCTGTGGTTGGGGGCTCAAAACTTTGTCTTCGCCGTCCGCACCGGCAAAACCCCCAAGACTCCCTTCAACTTCAGTGTGAGCGGACTGGCGAATCTCATTCGCGGCAACCTCGACGTCGCCTACGACCTGGGACGCTTGGGAGTGGTGCTGAGTGATCACTATGATTCGGACGCGGACCGCGCTACGTGCCATTTTCACTTCTGCCTGATCAACAGCTGGAAATACCACTATCGCATTGACGAAGAGCACGCCGAACGCGCCTACGGTTTCGCAATCGAGGCATGGAACCACACTTACATTTCTTGGTCCGCCTACGCACACGTCAGGGCATTGACCCTGATGGGCAGGCCGCTGTTCAAGATTTGCGAACTCGTGCAGGAATACCTCCCGCTGGTCGCAAGTACCAATCGCGAGAACGCCGCATTCCTGATCGCAGCGGAACGAATGGCAAGCTGCTTGAGTGGCGACACACGCGATGGACTCTCCTATGACTCCGACGAGTTTGACGAACGTGAGTTCGTTCGCGAGGCCTGCTCCTACGAGAATCCGGCTCCCGCGTTCAACTACTTCATCTTTAAACTCAAAACGCTTTATGTCCTCGGACACCATTCCGCGGCTCTTGCGATCCTGGAGACCGCGGAACCATTTGAGTCGCCGCAGTGGGTTGAAGTGACCGAGTACTACTTCCTTCGCGGCTTGATCGTGGCAGCGAACATCGACTCGGCGTCTGCCGAGGAGCGTTCTTCCCGGTTGGACGAGCTTCGTCGGCAATGCGGGCGCATGGAAGAGTTTGCGAAACAGAATCCAGACAACTTCGAATGTCGCTACCGATTATTGCGGGGCGAACTCGCACGGACGCAAGGAGACTTCTGGGACGCACTTCAGCACTACGAAGCCGCGGCACGTTCTGCGGCGACAAACCAGTTTTTGCAGGTCGAAGCCATGACCGCGGAAGCCCAGGCCCGATTTTGGCTCACGAAAGACCAGCCGGATTACTCCCGCGAGCATTTCCAGAAAGCGATTCAATGTTATCGACGCTGGGGTGCGACGCGAAAAGTCG
>JBCBLJ010000701.1:0-4439 GCA_038520195.1 Planctomycetota bacterium | reverse complement strand
GGTGTTGCTTCCGTGTTCCGTGCCGACCGTCGGGGACAACTTCAAGACTTGGCGATCGCGGAGGATCTTGAGGCTTATCTGCTGGGTGACGATTTCGACTTCTTCCGCGAGCTCGACGCCAACTCGGAGTGGCGTGCCATGCTGGATGCTCAAGATGCAGGTGGCATCACTATGGTCACTCCAAGCGTGATCAAGGATGTGGCCATCGAGGACCGTGCGCAGTTCCTTCGCGAGTTGCCACTGGATGAGCGTGCGAGGCTGCATGTGAAATGGGGGCACTACTCGACACTTTCGCAGCGTGACGAGGGGCTCCGAGATGAGTTGCGTCGGACCTACGAGTCGGTTCGTCGGCAACCCGATGCCGAGCGTTTGCTCCGGACGATGAAAGCGTTCTGGGCCTGGCGTGAAACCTTGGATGACGAGACGAAGGACGACTTGCTGAGCGACAACTCGACGGTCCGGAAGAAGGCTTTTGAGGTAGCGATCAAGCGTTCGAGGGAGCAGCTCACGCGGCGGTCCGGCAGCGTGATTAGCGACGAGACGACCGAGGTGATTTACACCCGTCTGTATCATTACCTGATGGATCGCGTTGAGCGGTCCAACGAACTGGCGTGGCGATTTGGGGAGTTGGGCGAGCGGATGGGCGAGCGTCGTCGGACGCACGTTTTCCTTTTTATGATGGTGAACGGTGGGAGTTTCCGTGGGCCGCCTGGGCGGATCGGTCCCGGCGGACTCGAGGGTCGCGGCCCGAACGGTGGTCGCGGTGGCCCCGATGGTCGGGGCGGTCCCGCGGGTCGAGAGCGTCCCGAAGACCGAGGTCGTCCGGATGATGGCCCCGGTGGTGACGGTCGCTCGAGAGGTGAATCGCGTCGTTCGCCAGCCGATCGCGAGCGGGACGACCGGGACAGGAAGATGCAAGCGATGTTGAGCCAATTCGTGATCCAGGACGATGAGTTGCTCGGTTTGATCCCGTACTTTGACGACGAGACCCAAGCCACATTGGATCGAATCACCCAGGCGCCAGCGGTGGACTTGCAGCAACTCGCGCAACTGGAAACGTTGCGTTACTGGTGCAACGAAACATTGAAACGCAAGGAACCGAAACAGCCAGACGGTCTCTCGGATTTGGAACGTTATCGCGAGTTGAAAGATCGCTCCGACCCGGACGTCGTGGATTTGATGCCGCCGGGGGATGAATTTCAGAAAGAGTTGAGGGAGCAACGGGATCCCGGCAGCTTCTCAATGGAACGAGTCTTCTTCGGTCCAGCGGGACGATTTCCGCCGCAGCGATAGTGGCTGACTTTGACGGTTGGCGAATTCGGTCCCGTCGTGCGCGTCGTCTGACTTCTGACCGTCGCGGCAGTCGCATTTGTTTTCCTGTGGCGGTGGTGGCGATGACGACGAAAACGCTGATGGGTCGGAATGGAATCGGACGGTGACCTCAAATGGAGTATTGGTCGGATGATTGCGGTCAAACATCTCGGAACGGCGTTCGCTATTGCGGTGACTTCACTGTGCATCGCTCAAACGCTGAACGCCCAGAACCAGGAAGACGTTGATACTCCGGTACAAACTCAAGAAGGCGGGCGTCTGGAGACCAACTCCGATAGCGAAACGCTTCGCAAAGCGCTTGAGATGCTAGCCGAGGAGGATTTGGGCCTGGAGAGTCCGTCCGACCGAGATGAACCGGCGGTCGATCAAACCACTCAAGAGGACGAGGATCAGTCGATCTTCGCGGATCGAGAAACCAGCGTTGTCGGCGGACGATTAACACTACCGCCGATCGCCGCCTCCACAACTTCGACCGCCAAGATCGGTAATGGACGTTTGCCGCTAGGTTATCGTGGCGGCGCCGATTCACCTTCGATTGCGCTGCCGGAGACCGGTGAGCAACGCGGTTTGCCGTGGCAGTGGCAACAGACAACATGGGTGGCTTCGGGCTCTTTCTCGCACCCACTCTACTTTGAAGATCGGATGCTTGAGCGACATGGGCACCAGCGGTTTCCCGCACTGCAACCGATGATCAGCGGTGGTCGGTTCATCGCTCAGTGGGTGGCGTTGCCCTATCTGTCGACGCTGGCCCCGCCTAGCGAGTGCGATTACACCCTCGGCTACTATCGGGCCGGTTCCTGTGCGCCAGTGTTGCGTCAGCGGGCACCGTGGTCGCGGAAGGCCGCCGCGGCTCAGGCAACATCGGTGGCCGGCGGATTTCTAGCGCTGCCGTAGTCGCGGAGTGCATCGGATCGTGCGCTGAGACGCTAATGGGGTGAGCCCAGCACTACCCCAGACAGTCTACGCCAAGGTCGGGGTTCGAAAGGTTATCGCCGTCCAAGCGAGCATTGCAATGCTTGAATGCGCGGCGTCTTTGCTGATGTCGAGGTGGTTTCCACCGCAGAGGACATGAAGGCCACGAAGCAAGGATGCCTCGGATTGGTCTTGGTCTTCGCGTTCCGCGTGCTCATGAGTTCAAGGATTTGACCGCTGGATCGTCTCCGTAGCCCAGTCCCGGACCGCTGAGTTGACCTGTAGGCACGCTGCCGCCCCGGACTTCGAAGAAGTCACTGAAGCGCTCCATCCAGCGTTCGTTTCCGGCCGGGGCGTATTGGCGTCCGTTGCTTTCGACTGCGGCGGCACCAGGAATGTGGGCCGCGAGCGATGCGCTATGCAGTAGCGACGCACCGACGCAGGTCAGGTCCTGAACGCAAAGGAACAGTTCTTTGTGTCGCGCGACGGCACCCAATAAGAGCGCCTCGGAGTGCCCTTTACACGCTTTCAACGCGATGCCGCTGTAGCCCTGGTCGATTGCCGTTTGAAGGCTTTGCAGGTCGATCAGTGATTCATCGATGACAACCGGACGTCGTTTTGCCGCGCGATGCATGGTTGCTTGTCCGGGGCGGTTCAAGTCCCGGTGCGTTGGTTGCTCGATGTATTGAACGAAATCGAACGCCTGTTCGGATTCACTTTCCAGCCGATCGAGGAGTTCCAACACATAGTCTTCGGATTCGCAACGTTCGTTGAAATCGAGCGAGAAAGCCCACTGGATGGCGCGTCGTTCGAGCGCGACTTTGGCGATCCGTTTGACGCGTTGGACATCCCATTCCAAATCGGCGCCGTCCAGCTTGATCTTCAAGTGCGTCAGGCCGTTACGATCAATCCAATCGCCAAGGGTTTCCGGTAGCTGATCGCCGATCGGATCGACGAGGTCGGTTGTTTCGAGCGGGTCGAGTGCTCCCACAAGGTGATACAGCGGAAGGGTCTGACGGGGTGTGGCAGAGATGAGGTCGCTCAGATGAAGCCCTTTAAACTCGGATCCAAGATAGTGGTCGAGTTCGTTGGCGAGGTGGTCGCGACCCAGCATCGCGTAGCTGCTCTTTGACGCGGCTTTGCCATGAGCGTCGAACAGTGCGGATTCAATCGGTGAAGCGGCGAGGAGGACCGCGAGTTCGGGGATCGGCTCGCTGAGTTCGAGTTCTTTGGCAAGTTCCGCGGCGAGGCGGGCACGCTCTTCGACGATTCGGTGGCAGATATCAAGCGGGTGACCAGTTTGGTCCCCGTTTTCGTAGGCCCGCGCGATTCGGTGGCTCAGTTCGACGACCGTTCGAAGCTTGGTTTCATCATCGACCTGCGACGAGGGCCACGCCCATGCCACTCCCATGGTCATCGAGCCGAGTCCGGTTTCACGTCCGGCTTGTGTCTCGGCGTGGCAATCAACGGAAAGTACGGTGACGTCGTTGACGACTCGCCCCCCGAATTTCATCGGCGATCGATACTGGTAGGTCTCGCTCCGCAATTGGAGCGAGAAATTTGCCATCAGGGTCATTTTGGGGCCCAACTCGGTGATCGAAGGCAGGAAACGGTCGCGAAGTGCCCAGTCTAGCGGCCGTCCGATTCGGCTAAAGCGGGGCAAAATCCGCCGAGATGCGCAGTTTGGAGCGAGGATCCGCGGCCGCGAGGTAGCGAATTTGAGGCAATTCCGGTCGCGCTATCGGAACTTTCGACCCAGGCATTCATCCTAGTGATGGCGATTCGTTGACACTTTAAGGGGGCCAACTAGAATCGCGTCCGTTCCTTATCCAATTGCTTCAAACTTCGCATTTTTACCATCCTTCTGATTGAGCAAGCGTATCGCGTTTTGCCACGGTTGGGGTTTACCGCATCCGATTTAAAGGACGTTGGTTGCCGCGTGAACGGTGTTATCCCCCATGCCAATCAGGTCGATGGAACTTACCCAGACGGCCCGCAGATTCCTGCGACCGACCACGCCCCGCGAATCCGCCCGCTATTCACAGTCCAGGCCTGAAACAGCCGGCACGTTTGTTAGAGAGCCTCGATGATCCAACGAACTGACTCGGAATCCCGAAATCGCCCACTCGCCACCCAGCGCGAGCATGCACGACGCAAGCGATCTCGTTCTCAACGTCGCCGCCTCCTGATGGAAG
>JBCBLJ010000085.1:0-16254 GCA_038520195.1 Planctomycetota bacterium | reverse complement strand
GGATATTGCATTGGATTGAAGACCGCCCGGTGAAAACGAGCAAGGCTCTGCCGGTGCTCAATCGCAGTCGGCAGATCCGTTGGATTCAAACACTGACAATCGGAAGGTCACTTTTCGTGTTCGCTGCTTCGGACTCGTCGGGATCTTGATAATTCGTCACGTCGAAATGGCGACCGTAAGTGCCGAAATCGTTGAAAGCGTACTTCTTTGCCCATCGATACACGAAACTTCGCTCGGGAATTTCGTCGCCGGGTTGAAACTGGCTGCGACGCGGCGTCACGTTCTTGAGTTCTTCAAGGACCTCGCCGCGGACGGTCGTGTCTCGCGCGCCGTGCTTTTCGGCGAGGTCGACGAGTAGATCCGGACGCTCCATGATCACACAGCCCCGCGTGTGCTGCGCGGTCAACTCTCGGAAGTCTCGGAGGAACTCGGAGTTGTTGAATGTTTCGGCTAGCGGACGGTCATCATGGATCGATTCGGTCGCCATTTGAATCACCGGACACGGTTCGATGTCGCCCCACGGTCCGACGTGGTGCGTGAATCCGGTGGCGGCCGGGCACAGCGCGTTACCGGCGTCGTCGTGATAGGCATCGATCACCACGATCGGTTTTGTCGCGCGGGTGTCGACAACGAACTGGCGAACTCGACGTTGTTCTTCACTGTTGAGCGCCAGTTGCGGGTTCGACTCAGGACCGACCGGACGATAGATGTGGTACCAACAGTACATCGCGCCCATTTCGATCAGCCGATCAACCCAGGCTTCGTTGACGAGGTCGTCGAGGTTGGTTTTGCAAACACTCGTGCAAACGCCGACTAGCAGGTTGTGTTTCAGCGCGGTCTCCAGTCCTCGCATCGTCGCGCTGAGCACGCCGCCTCGGCCACGACGCTGATCGCTAATAATCTCGGTGCCTTCGACGCTGACCAGCGGCGTCACATTCCCATATTCACGTAGCTTCGCGGCGACTTCGTCGGTGATGAAATGTCCGTTGGTGAAAACTTGGAAATAGACATCTGGGTTCTGCTCAAAAATCTGAAGCAGGTCTTTGTGCATGAACGGTTCGCCGCCGAGGATGCCGAAAAAGCTGTTGCCCATCTCCTTGGCTTGACGAATCGTCCGGTTGGCCGCCTCCAATTCAATTCGGTGCTGCTTTGCCGCGACATCGACCCAGCATCCTTGGCAGCGGAGGTTGCAACTGTTGATCACCGACAGGTACAGGAATGGCGGAAAGAACTCGCCGCGTTTGAGCCGCTGCTTGTGCCGATGAACGCTCCAGAGCCCTTTGACGCCGAGTCGCCAAACGGCCTTGGCGAGCAGACGCTTGTCGGCTTCGAAGAGAAATCGGCTGGCCATGCGGAGGTACATCAGCGGTAAATCCGTTGAGAAAGGAATGAGCTGGCGGTTAGGCGGGGCCGTCTTCGGGCCTGGCGGTGGAAACGACGCCGATGACCAAACAGTGGCGGTCGGCGATACGCTCCATTATGGCCGCGAAGCGATGTTGATGCACAACAATTCGTTTGCCGCGAAATCACGCCACACGTCGTCAAGGCGGTCCGCCATTGTCGGCACCACCCCGAACGAGTCGATCCCCCCGGGGCCTGGTCCGATCCGTCCGATATTTCGCTCGACGGCAAGTTGGCGACCGTAAAGGGCGTCTCCGCCGCTGGCGGTCGCCATCTTAAGCACGTCAGCGGGCTCTAGGTCACCGCGTCGTTGAAGCAGAAACTGAACCTCCCGCCAGACACTCAAATCCGGATTGCTGGCCCTGGAGTCGGTTCCGAGGGCGACCGAGACGCCAGCCCGCAGCAGGTCGGCGACGGGATGCGGTGGGTGCTGAAAAAAGGCATGTGTTCTCGGACAGAAAACGACGCTCATCTTCGGAAACCCCGCGAGCTCTTCGATTTCGGAAGTTTGAAGATCGTTTCCGTGGATCAGCAGCACTCGCGGGGCGGCCGAGAGCTGTCGGATGATCGCCCGAATCGGCTGCGACCCAACGTGTGGAAACAATCCATCACGCCAGACGCCCGCGTTCCGCAGCGAATCGGCGAAACCGCCGCCACCGGTCTCAAGCAGCTGCCGTTCTTCCGGCGTCTCGGCGAGGTGCATCGCGATCGGAACGTCCTGTTTGACGGCCAAGTCGACGCAACGTTCGACCAGCGGTGTCGGGGTCGAGTAGGGAGCATGCGGGCTGACCGCGAATCTGACACTCGCGGTCTTATCCAGCGAAGCATGGTGGGCGAGCGCCGAAGCGAACCGTTCGTCGGATCGATCTTGTGAAAGCCCCAGCACTTCGGCAAAGGAAACCACACCCACCGGGGACTCGGGATAGCGTGTCGGCGTGGTCGCGATGTCGCCGATGTAGCCCACGCCCGCGCGGAAGGATTCTTCCAAGCCTCGGGCCACATTGGATTCGCGTTCACTTTGCGAGCAGCGGCCGCGTGCTTGGATCACTCGCGCGATCCACTTGGTCAGTGACATCCCCGGATCACCGATGGGCTGCCGGCAATCCGAAAACTCGAGGTGTGTGTGCGCGTTGACCAACTTTGGGAGCACGGCGACGTCACCCAGATCGTGCGTGTTGGCGACTCGGAGCGAGGCATTGCGCAGCGAGTTGACCTCGACGATTCGGTCGTCAACGATACGGATGAAGCCGCCTTGTATCGGCGGTTGATCGATCGGGAACACCCAACGCGCTGAATAGATTGTCTCCTTCACTTCCGACCGCGACTCGTCTCCCGAGGTCATTCTTCGCTCAGCCCACGGCCAAGGTCGCCTCTGATCTGATCGGCAAGGCGTTCTTGCATCGCGTCGACAACGGTTGGCTGGGCGGATGGATTGTCGAGACCGAAGCGTATCTGCACCGGCGTGATCCGGCTAGCCATTCGGCTCGAGGCAGGACGGCGAGCAACGCATCCATGTTTGCGGCACCAGGGACGCTTTATGTTTACCCGATTCATGCCAAGTATTGTCTCAACGCCGTCACCCAGTCAGAAGGCGAAGGGACGGCCGTGCTGATTCGAGCGATCGAGCCCGTCTGGGGGCTCGCGACAATGCGGCGTCAACGCGGGCTCGACGACAAACGACGCTTGACCACCGGACCGGCAATGCTTTGCCAGGCGCTCGCAATCGACCGTGGTGACGACGGTCGTTGTCTGATCGACGATCCACAGATAGGCATTTTCGTGGACTCAGCCCGTCCCGATGCGACCGTCGCCACGACACCGCGCATCGGCATCAGCAAGGCCGCACACCGCAAGCTGCGTTTCATCGATCCGTCCTCCCGGTTCCTCAGCCGACCGGTCCGCCGCACGAAATGATCAGCCGCGATAAACCGGAACAATGCCGCTAGACGGCCTCATTGCCGCGTTCGCCCGTCCGAATCCGAATGCAGTCGTCCATCGGCAGGACAAAGATCTTGCCATCGCCGATTTCTCCGGAGTCGCCCGTCCGTCCGCCAGCCAGAATCGCCTCGACCGTCGGTTTGACGAATTCCTCGTTGACGGCGATTTGAAGTTGCACCTTGCGCAGCAGATTCACGCTGAACTCGGTTCCTCGATAAGAACCGGTTTGCCCTTTCTGGCGGCCAAACCCCTGACAATCCAGTACGGTCAAGCGGTGGACATCGACCTGGGTGAGCGCTTCTTTGACAGACTCTAACTTCGAGGGTTGAATGATGGCGATGATCAGCTTCACGTTGGGCTCAGTCCGGTGGAGTCGACGAGCGGGGGACCGCGATTCATACATTAACCGACCAAGTACCGCTGATCCAAGCCGCCGTCATTCGCCCTGTTTCGAAAGAAACCGTGCTCAATCCATTTGGATCGCAGGTCTCGCACGAGTTGCGGGCCGAGCTTGGAAAAACGCTGGGCCGCAAAAACGCCCGACCTGAAAAACGATTGCCCCGCCGCCGAGCGAACTCGGCGACGGGGCAGCGCTAGGTAGTCATCAGATGACAATCGTGCGGTAACCGGGCACTTGAATCCCAGCGGAGGTAATCGCGGACGGTGCACGCTGCGGACCAAAATGGCCTTGCGAACGCGGCTCATTCCGCAAGCCGCTGCGGTTCCTGGAGTTATGACAACATGCCGGGTGTCCACCGGGCCGACGTTTTGCCAAAGCTGCGCGCGTCCTGAGCATCCCCGCAGGGGAAACGCGCAAAAAAACCGCGTCCACCCGAAGGAAGACGCGGCTTGCGGGAATCGCTTGATCGCGATGAGCGGTAAGGACTCGATCTAGAAGAGGAAGATCGTGTCGATTCCGAAGGTCGTTTGGTCGTCTCCGCCTTCGAGGCCGAGAACCGAGTTGTCGTCCCAATCGAAGCGGACTTCGGGACGGACGATCAGGTTGGCGTGCGGCTTGACGTTCAATCCGAGCGTCAAGGCATAGATGTCGTTCTCGTTGCCAAAGGTGTTGAACACGCCATCTTCGTTGTACCACTCCATGCGAGCTCCGGCGGCCAAGCAATCACTCATCGTGTAGATAAGGTATTGGTTGATGCCGATCGTGTTGCGGACGCCAGCACCGGAGGCGTCTTGCGTGTCCAAGTAGTCGCTTTGGAAGATGTACTGCAAGCTGTCGGTCACGGCGACGTCCGCGACGATCGAGTGCATGTAGCCTCGTTCGTTGCCGCCGAGATTATCGGCGAAGCGACCGGCGACCGTTGCGTAGATCAGGTTGATGTCTTCGCTGACGGCCAGCGAAGCACCGCCGAGGAACGCGTCCCCGTTGTCTTCGAAGCCGCTATCCCAGCCGAGAACCCAACCGCCGTAGACTTCAAGGTCTTCGCTGACGGACAACGTCGCGAGTGCACCGGTGTGGGTGAACGGCTCGCTGTTATACATCGTGTAGGCGTGGCTGTAGAAGAAGTTATCCGGTGCGGTCACGACTTCCCAACCGATGATCGTGTAGAAGTGACCGGCCTTGATCGTCCAGTCGCCGTAACCCATCTCCATGTAGAGCTGAGGGATGGCGTGGCCGTAGTCGCTTCCGTTGTCCCAACCATTGTCCCAGTGATCGTTGTTGATCCCGAACGCTTGGGTGTCTTGCGAGTCGGTACCGTAGATGTAGTCGATGCGAGCTCCCCAGTCGAAGCCGCAGGACGTGTCCATCGTCTTTTCTGCCCAGAACCATGCCTGATGCAGTTGGTATTCGTCGGGACGGCTATTGAAGAGCGGGATCGCTTTGTCGTGGTAACCCATTTGCACCCAGCCGCCGGCGGCATAACCACAGGCTTCGCCGAACAACGCGAAGGGATCGCCGAGGTCGCAGTCGAACAGCCCGCCGCCGCATCCACTGTTGCACCCACTGTCACAGCCGCCGTCGCAACCCATGTCACAGGATGTTACCCCGCAGGAGTTGCAATCACCGGCGCCACAACTCGGCTCGGCGTCGCAGCCCATGTCACAGTCGCAGGGTGTTTCACATCCGCAACCGACTTCCTGGTTGCAGACTTGTGCGACTTGGCCGACTTGCCCGGGAGCAGCCTGGTAAACCGCGTGAGAAGTCTGAGCCGAAGCGGTGGCTCCACAGAACAGCAGCGCGAGCGTGCCGAACAAGAATTGTCGTTTCATGGGTCTCCCTACCGTCCGCGGGGACGTTCCTTTTCGATGTATGCGAGGCTGCGGTGACTGCCCTTGGCGAGTCCGGATGGACCCGTCGTTCGCGATCTCTTCCGGGTAATCGATTTAACCGAGCGAGAACATCGAGCGAGCACTGCTTCACCATCTGTCACCACCGATATCGGAGATCCAGGTAGCAGAATTGACACTTCTGGCGTTTCTCAGTCTCCCGAAACGCCGTTTTTTGACGGCCGCTGTTAAACCCTGCCGGTTGTGAAGAGTCTCCTTACGAAAAAGAAGGCCGACCCCCGTCGGGGGCCGGCCTTCAACCGGATTTCGGTGATGCGATCGTGTCCTAGAACAGGAAGATCGTGTCGATGCCGAAGGTTTCCTGATTGTCGCCTTCTTCCAAGCCAGCGGTCGCGCTGTCATCCCAATCGAACCGGATTTCCGGTCGAATGATCAGGTTGGCGTGAGGGCGATAGTTCAGACCCATCGTCAGGGCGTAGATGTCGGTCTCGGTGCCGGCAGCGGTGTAAACACCTTCCTGCTGGTACCATTCGAACCGACCACCAGCCGCCCAGCAGTCGCTCAGCGTGTAGATGAGGTACTGGTTGACGCCGAAGGTTTCGCGAACGGTCGCACCGGCGGGGTCTTCCGAAGTCAGCAAGTCGCTTTGGAAGATGTACTGCAGGTTGTCCGACAGAGCAACGTCGGCAACGAGCGAGTGCATGTAACCCTGCTCGGAGGTGCCCGCGTTGGTTGCCGCGAAACGGCCTCCAACGGTGGCGTACGTCAGCGTCATGTTGTCGGTCAACCCGAGCGACAATCCACCGAGGAACGCGTCGCCGTTATCCTCGAAACCGCTATCCCAGCCGAGAACGTATCCGCCGTAAGCGGTAACGTTGTCGTTCACGTTGTAAGTCGCGAGAACACCACTGTGGGTGAACGGCTCGCTGTTGAAGAACGTGTAAGCGTGGCTGTAGAAGAAGTTGTCCGGAGCGGTGACGACTTCCCATCCAATGATGGTGTAGAAGTGGCCAACTTTGACGGACAGGTCGCCGTATCCGGCTTCCAGGTACAGTTGGGGGATGGCGTGACCGTAGTCATTGCCGTTGTCCCAGCCGTTGTCCCAGTGGTTGTTGTTGATTCCAAACGCCTGGGTATCCGGACCGTCCGTACCGTAGACGTAATCGATGCGTCCGCCGATATCAAAACCGCACGACGTGTCGATCGCCTTTTCGGCGTAGAACCACGCTTGGTGCAGTTGGTATTCGTCGGGACGGCTGTTGAACAAAGAGTTGGCGCGGGTGTGGTAACCCATTTGCGCCCAGCCGCCGGCACTGATTCCGCATGCTTCGCCGAACAGACTCCACTGTTCGCCCAAGCAGCACTCGTCGAACAATCCGAGTCCGAATCCAAGTCCACTACCACCACATGCTGAGTCGCATCCGCTGTCACAACCGACATCGCAGCCGGTGTCACACGCGGAGGTGTCGCATACCGAATCGCAGCCGCAGACAGGCTGTCCGCAGTCGCAGGCATGGTGCGAAACCAGTCCAATGGTGTCGTTTGCGTTGGCCGTGAGACTGCTCGTGTAAGACGCGCAGGCAATCGCAGCCAGCATTGCAATCTTGCTAAGCTTCATCGCTACAAATTCTCCCGAATTCCGTTTTCTGGGTTCAAAAAGGCTGGGCATTCGACGCGCCCGCGACAGACTTCCGCGCGGGCTCTGATGAAACCCTGGCTGTGGAGCAGCGTGATGCCGTGTGAGTCTTCCTTGACTGCAAGGGTTTTGAGACCCTCAACAAGAATGACCATCGGGCTGCGCTGCTCTCCTGACGCGCTCGCCTCAGTCGTCAAGGGTCGTTATCGGGAGAGCCCCAGAATGGCCGGGGGAAATTCCAGCGGTTTTGCCCCCCTGAGCATTTTGACAGTCCACGTAATCTAGTATTGCCGCCAGTTCGTGTCCGCGAAGACGCATCGCTCAGGTCCCCCATTCCGCCTGCAAAGACTTTTGCGCTTGGAGTGATCGAATCCGTCCAAGGGCGGTAGTGAAATGCCTCGTTTTCGGCGAAACTCCGCACCCGCCCGGTTTCGGTCGCGGCCCCTATGCGGGCCCATCGGACGGGCCCATCGTGTGAGCCCAGTTTGCAAGAAGAAGCCCATGGCATTTTGGCGAAAGAAGAAAGCTCAAGACGAACCCGGCGGATCGGACCCGGAGCAGAATCAACCCGCGCCGGCAGATGTTGGCTCCGGCGGCGATCTGTCCGTCCCCGACCAAGGCGAGCCACCGGCGGAATCCGCACCCAAAAAGAAGGGACTCTTCGCCCGATTTCGGGATTCACTCGAAAAGACGCGACGCACCCTCAACACCGATATCCGTGACCTCTTCAAGGACGAAGGGCGGCTGATCGACGATGAGTTTCTGGCGGAACTGTTTGCCAACCTGATCCGCACCGACATGGGCACGGGACCCGCCGAAGAACTTCGCGACGACGTCGCCAAACGGTTCCGTGGTCGAAAGATGCACTTCCAGGACGTGATCGAATCGATCATCGAACGCACCGCGGAGATGCTTAAGCAGGACGCGGCCCCTTTGAACTTGCCGGGTGGCCCGAGCGTTATCCTGGTCGTTGGGGTCAACGGGAGCGGCAAAACAACGTCGATCGGCAAACTCGCCCACTTCTTGACGGCTCAAGGCAAGAAAGTCGTTTTGGGCGCCGGCGATACGTTTCGAGCCGCCGCCGTTGAACAACTCACGATCTGGTCACAGCGAATCGGTTGCGACATCGTGACCGGAAAACAGAACGCCGATCCGGCCAGCGTCGCCTTTCAAACCGTCGAGAAGGCGATCGAACTCGGGTCCGATGTGGCAATCATCGACACCGCCGGACGGCTTCAAACGCAATCGAAATTGATGGCGGAACTTGAGAAGATTCGCCGCGTCGTCGGCAAGAAAATCGAAGACGCGCCACACGAAGTCCTGCTCGTGCTTGATGCGACCGCCGGCCAAAACGCACTCAGCCAAGCGAAAGGGTTTAGCGATGCGGCGGGCTGCAGCGGAATCGTCCTCGCTAAACTCGACGGGTCGGCACGTGGCGGGGTGATCCTGCCGATTCGCCGTGAGTTTGAATTGCCGGTCAAGTTTGTTGGCCTCGGCGAAGGGATTGAGGACATCGCCGAATTCGACGCCGACAGCTTCGCCAGAGCCCTCTTCACGGACTAGCTTCGGTTGAAGTCCGTGCGCAAGAACTCTCTCGGGAGTCGACCGTGGCCATTTACCCCTAACAGGACCGAGCCTTCGACCGGTAGTCGGACCGCTTTTCGAATCGAGCCTACAGAATGTTGCATCTGCGATCGGAGTCGACTCGCCGTTGGCTTGCGCAAGTCGAAGAGAACCTTTCCGAAGTCTTGATCGATCATGCGCACTGCGAACGCAAGGCCGCGTCGACGGCGATGAACTTGATGAACTCGTACACCGAGAACCGCGAGCTGTGCGTTGAGATGACGCGGATCATCGAAGAAGAACTCGAGCACTACCACATGGTGCTGGAGATCCTCGATCAACGCGGTATCCAGTTTCGGCGGTTGGCCAGCGGTCACTACGGTCGCGAACTCAACTCGCTCGTTCGTCCGTCCGAACCCGATCGAGCCGTGGACCGGCTGTTGGTCGCATCGCTGATCGAGGCACGTAGCTGCGAGCGTTTCCGTTTGCTGGCCGACTACGTCAAACCGTCCGATCCGCCGCTCGCGGAGTTCTACGCGGGATTGTTCGAGTCCGAAGCTCGGCATCATACGACGTATGTCCGGATCGCGGAGCAATTCGCCGATCGAGAGGAAGTGCACGCGCGTCTCGACCAACTGTCCGAGTCAGAAACGGCGATCATCGCAAAAGGCAGCGAGCTCGCACGGATGCACAGCTGACCTGTTTCACGAAACGATCGGGTCATGTCGATCGCGCGATGGTTTCCCGGCGCTGCGGAAGAGTCGGGTTCGTCGGATCCTCGAGGTTGACAGCCGTGCTTGTTTCACGCAGCGACGTCGCGCCTGTGGGTGTAATCACGTCGCATTGCCTATGGCTTGCTTTGTTCTAACCTTTCTCCGTCGGGCCAACGAAGGCTCACAGGTTCGGAATGACTCCGAAGGCCGGTGGAACAGTCCGCTCAGGATTCGAGGAGTTAAACGCGATGGATTTCAAAGTAGTAGCCGCCCCTTTGTTTGTGCTTCTTGCCGCCGTAACGTGCCCATGCCCGCTATGGGCGGGGAATGCCATTGAGTTCGACGTGCCGTCGGTCGTCCCTGCGATCGAAGTGTCTGGCCCTGGACAAGGCCGTGAGGTCAGTCTCGAAATCGCGCTTTCGTCACTCATCGCGAACGCTTCCTCCAGCGTCGGGCCGGCATCGACACCGCCAATCGATCACCTGCTGATCCGATGCCGATTCCGACAGCCGCTCCATGTCCTCGACTATCAACCGCGCACGGAGCTGCAAAGTGATTATGACGGCGCGTTGACGTTCACCAACAAACGGGAACGCACCGATTCGTTTGGTCTGAACCTTAACGGTCAAGTTCAAACGATCGGCGGCCATCTCGGTAGTGACGAACAACTCAAACGATCTGACTCGGCACAATACCAAAAGCGGCCGCCGCAACAGGCGGTGGTTGCCTCCGGCAAGACCGATCGCGGTCGTGGCGTCTACTTCAAATTTCGTTGGACCGCCGACCAGGTGCTCGAGGGTGAGAAACGCTTCCGATTCACCGTCGCCGTCCCGGAAACCTGGCGGGGCGGATTGATCGACTTGACCGTCGCCGCGAAAGGATTCGAGCGACCGCTATTCGGTGCGCCGAAACTCAAAACGCTTGTCGAACGAGACTTTGTCATCGCGACCCATCGGCAGCGAGACGTGCGGGCGGCGGAGCTATCCGTTCGCCTGGCGAGACTGGACCGACGCCTCTCGGACTTTGCCTCGACGCGACGCAGCCAATCCAACTCGATCCTTCATTGGTGGAAGCGATCGGATCGAACTTCCGCCGAGGAATCCCTCGCGACTTGGTACCGCGCTGTTACCAGCGGTAAGGCCGATCCGTATCTCGATGAACAAATCAAGAAGTTACCGATGGAAATTCGGGTCGCTGTTCTGGATTACGCCGATTTGAGCCGTGAACTCAAGCAACTCAGCTCGCGAGCATCCAAGGAAGCGTCGTGACAATCGCTTCTCGACGTCTTTCGGACTTCGGAGACTCCCCTCGCGCTCGTGGCTCGTGAGTTCCGGCCACACACGCCGCTCCGCGCTCCGACCCGAATCCTCTAGAATGTGGTGCCCGTTGCAGCCATGTCCTTGACTCACTACGCCGATGTCATCAGACCCAGAACCCAACGAAGTCGACCGCGGCGTCGATGCATCGATGCGGATGTTCGAGAAATCGAAGGTCGGTGATTCTCCGGCTCTGGTGCCGATCAAGCCTTCACGGGTGCTACTGGTGCTGGACGGATCGCCACAGGATGAAACGGGCATCGACGCGGTCTTGTTTCTTCGTGAGACATTCAACGTCGAAGCACTCATTCTGGATGGCCGCGAGCACAGCGAAGGTGACTCCGTCGCCGAGATCACCTCCCCGGTCGTCGATCGCGTCTCGGGTTCCCGACCCATCACCGCACCGCAAAATGATGGCGATTCCCACGACAAGATCCTCGCCGCCCTGAACACGCATTCGGTGGATCTGGTCGTTCTTCCCTGCCCATTTGGTCGTGAATTTGAGAGCATCGGCACGGACAGCGCCGGAACGGTCATCGATGTCATGCTTTCCCGATGCCCGCGGCCGATGCTGGTGGTCCGTCGCGACGATCAGACGCTGCGTCAATGTGTTTCGTGGGTTTCGGTCATCGTCGGCGGCGAATGCGATGTCGAGAGCAAAGCGGCTTCCTGGGCGTTCGGTCTCTCGAGTAATTCAGCTGTCATCACGCTGAACCTGGTTGTCGAGAAAGAACAGTACGAGAACATCCGTTCGATTGTCGAAGCGCTGTCGCCGGAAAAGAAGCTTGATCCCCAGGCATTTACCGAGGCGATGACGCGGACACACTTGTCGCTTCACGGTGCGATGGCCAAAACCGCAAAAGACCTTGGACGGACCTATCACCTACGCCCACAAGCGGGTGAGGTCGCTCCGCCCAACCCACTGAAGAACACGGAGAAGCTGTTGTTGGTGTTGCCTTTGGAGGTCGACGATCGGTTCGGACAAGGATTCGTGCAAGACCGCATACGCCGCAGCCCGCACCCCGTTTTGGTGATCCCCAGCCACGTCCAAACAGAAACAACATGACTCCCGGAAATGTGAGCCTGCTCAACGCAGTCGTACTCGTGGTGCTCGGTCTATCGGGTTACTTTTTTTCCGACAAACCCTCGCCGACCGCGTTCATCCCCGTGGTGTTCGGCCTGATTTTGCTCGCCTGCAACCCCGGCGTTCGGAGTCATAACAAGGTCATCGCTCACGTCGCGGTGCTGGCGACTTTGCTGATCTTGTTTGGACTTGCGATGCCCCTGATGGGAGCCGTCAAACGGAGTGACGGGGCCGCGATCGGACGTGTGAGTGTGATGTTGATCACCACGCTGCTGGCGATGGTGGTGTTCATCCGCAGCTTCATCGACGGCCGAAAGGCAAAGCTGGCGGAGCCGACGTTCGGCCGAGACGGCAACATCCCTGGGGATGAAGACTCGGTCGAGTGAGTCGGTTCACCGTGGCGCCCGTTTATCGTGAATGGTCGTTACGACCGTAGCGTGACTCAACGGCGGAGACACGGACTTGATGAGCAACTCAGTGGCCGTTCGCGCGCTTGGTGCCATCGATGACATAGCGGAATGACAAGCGTCGAAAGAACGCAATGGAAGTCAGTCGATCCACGGAGTCCCAAATCCACTTGGTTCGTTCGTTCAGAAAACTCACGATCGTGTTGTCGTAGCTGACTTGGATGTCAAAAGTCTTGCGAAGCGGACGCGTCAACGAAAACTGGTTCTGGGTGAACAAGCGCCACTCCGATCTCCGTCGCGCGTGGTACCAGAAGATAGACGGATTCAAGAGGTTGGGCTCGATCGCGATGAAACGCCCGCCCGGTTTGAGAACGCGGCTGATTTCGTCGAGAGCCTTTCCCGTGTCGGAAACGTGGTGCAAGAAATCCCAGCAGAGGATGGTGTCGAAGGACTGGTCGTCAAAACACAGTTCGAGTGCCGAGCATTCCAGCACTCGACAGTTCTCGAGATGACGTTCAGTGAACAAGTGCTCGGCGACGTCCAGCATGGAGCGACTGACGTCCACCCCGACGATCGAATCGGCGTGTCGACTAAGCAGAGGATAGTAGAATCCGGTCCCGCAACCGACATCCAGTAGTTTCCCCGCCGATGACGGAAACAGCTTTTCGAAGTTGGCCTCGATAAGGCCCGCAACGATGCGATTGGATTCCAGGATCTCGGTGTCAAACCGCTCGAAAAAGAGCTTTCTTTTCTCGCCGGAAACGCGGTCGTAGTGACTTCGATTCTCTTCCAGGTTGTGAAACACGTTTCGCGTGAAGGAAAAAGAGGAGAACGTTCGAGGGCAGAAATTCTTTGAAGCGGCATCAACCCGCTCCTTGCAAAGCCGAGTCTCTTGCCGTGATCATTGGAACTGTATCAATTGCGTTGGGGAAACGAGGAAATTAATCGGCGTTCCGGTTCCTAGGTCGAAGCCTTTGGTGGCTGTTTACGATCTAAATTCTTGAAACATCCCAGCCACCGGGCGGCTTCGCCACCAGCTAACCGATCGTAACGGTTTTAACGGCAACGAATGCGGATCGGATCGCGGTTCAATCCGGCTGAAGAGAAAGCGAGCATCGTGCATCGAAACGGTAGCAACATGACGAACGGCCGCAGACTGGCGCTGTGGCTTCTAGGTGTCCTGGTACTCTGTGCCGGGGCGTGTTGTGTTTACGTCCCCACCCTTCGATATGAAATGATTTTTGACGATCAGTTCTGCATCGTCGAAAACGAATCCATTCACCAGCTGTTCCCGCTGTTCGGGACCGATGGCGGCTACGGTCCGCTCAATCCACAGCCACATACGCCCGTCGAAGTCCGTCCTTTGGTCAGTTTGTCGCTGGCGATCAACTATCACCTTGGCCAGCTCGATCCGTTCGGTTACCGGGCCGCCCATGTTGCGTTGCATCTTTTGACGACGATCATTCTGTGGGTCGCTATTGCGTTGACGCTGAGGCAACCATCGATACGCCAGCGGTTCGGTGCGGATCGTGATGCGATCGCATTCCTTGGGGCGTTTCTTTGGATGGTGCATCCCGTGCACACCGAAACCGTCATCTACCTCACACAACGCACCGAGTTGATGATGGGCTTCTTTTACGCGCTGACGCTGTTGCTTGCGATCGTCTATTGGAAATGCGAGTCCGTGTGGTCGAGGGTGATTGTTGCGATTGCCGCAATGCTCGCGAGTGTCTGTGGGATGCTCTCGAAGGAAATGATGGCATCCATTCCGGCGATGGTTCTGGTCTATGAATGGACTTTCATTGGTGGCTCTATTTTGAAGATCGTCAAACGATCCTGGCTTCTCTACGTCTCACTCTGCTTGAGCTGCATTCCCCTTGTGGCTCTCTATGCCATGGGCGTCGGTACACCGGGAGGCGGATTCAATAATACGATCTCGGCCTATGACTATTGGCTGACGTCTTCCAACACATTTTTTGGCTATTGGGCGCTGGTGTGGAAACCTTGGCCGCTGTTGGTTCATCACCACATTCGCACGCTCACCTCACTCTCGGCAGCCTGGCCCGGCGTGCTCGGACTCGGCGTTTACGCTTGCATCACGGTCATCGCCCTGTGGCGTCGGTACGCGACGGGCTTTGTCCTACTCTGGTTCTTCGCGGTTCTTTCCCCGACCCTCATCATTCCTCTCCCGCATGAAGAGTTTGCCGAACGAAGACTCTACGTGCCTCTGTTGACGGCCGTTCCTTTTCTTGCGATCGCGGCCTACATGTGGATCGCCCGACGCTTCGACCGCGACGCAACAACCGCGCGGCGGCCATGGACGGCGCAGCTTCTGAGCGCGGCTCCGCTGGCTGCGGCCGTCATCGTGCTCGCCGGTATTTCCAATGCGTCTTCCCCGCGTTTGAAGGTAAAGGAAGAACTTTGGGAGCACGTCCTCGAGCACCAGCCCGACAATATGTTTGCGATCGCGAGCCAGGGTGCCGTCCAATTCAATCGCGGAGAGACCGATGAGGGGCTCGAGAAAATGGTCCAGGCTTACCGGACCGATCCCGGCTACGACTTCTTCCGCACGCTTCTCATCCGTGCATTGACACACGCGCAAGATCACGAGAGGTTCCTGGAATACTGCTTGGAGATGCACCAGTCATCGCCGAATGAGCCGACCTGTGCTCACAATTTGGCGACGGCCTTCGAAAAGGATGGCCGATACCTCGACGCGATCGAGCAGTACAAGCGTGCAATCCAGCTAGACAAATCGAACTGGATGGCTCATGCCTCGGTCGGCACGCTGCTCTCGGAGCAGAATCAGGTGGGCGAAGCGATTCTGCATTTTGAAGCGGCGGTCGAGCTGCATCCCGATTTCATGAATTGCATGAATTTGATGGGTCTGTACATCTCAACACGGCAGAACAAGAAGGCGATTCGAGTGACGTCACTTCTTCTCGAAGCAGCTCGCAAAGAAAAGACTCCCGATGTCGTCGCACGAATCGAGCGCGGACTCCGTGAACTCGAACGAATGGAGCAGCTGCGGGGGCCGACCTTGTGAGCGATGAACGTTCTTTCGTGACTCAGCGCCCGCACGCATCGAAAACGCGACTCCATCGATTCGACGGAGGATTGTGATGCGAGTGGGGGTCATTGGTGCCGGCCCAGCCGGTCTAACGACGGCATTGACGTTGGCTCGAGGTGGAGCGGAAGTCGAGGTCTTTGAAGCCAGCGACCGGGTCGGCGGGCTTTGTCGAAGCATCGAACTTTGGGGACAACACGTCGACGTCGGTCCACACCGATTCTTCAGCGCCGACCGACGCATCAATGAATTCTGGCTCGAGATCGTCGGCGAGGACTACGAAATGATCGACCGCCTCACCCGCGTGTTCTTTCGCGGAAGGCTGATCGATTACCCGATTCGGCCGATGGGCGCAATCCGTAAGCTCGGTCCCCTGGAAGCGGCCCGCTGCCTCGTCAGTTACCTCGGCGGCAAGCTCACGCCGACCGCGGCCGAGGACCAGTCCTTTGAGCAATGGGTGGTGCGCCGGTTTGGCCGCAGGCTCTTTGAGGTCTTCTTTCGGTCCTACAGCGAAAAACTTTGGGGCATTCCGTGCGCGGACTTAAGCGCGGACTTTGCGTCTCAACGCATCCGCGAGTTCTCACTTTGGGAAGCCTTCACCAGCGCGATCTCCAAGAAACGAAAAGAACGCCACAAGACACTCGTCGATCGTTTCGCTTATCCCATCGGCGGGACGGGCATTGTCTATGACCGCATCGCCAACAAGATCGCCGCCTTGGGAGGCCGCATCCATACGAGCAAGTCGGTGATGGCCGTCACCCGCGAAGAGACTCGCGTCACTGGATTGGAGTTCGTCGACGGCGAGCGAACTCGCTTTGATCATGTCGTTTCAACGATGCCACTGACGCTTCTGGTCGACTGCCTGCACGGCGAATCGGTTCC
>JBCBLJ010000853.1:0-3519 GCA_038520195.1 Planctomycetota bacterium | reverse complement strand
TCTCCTTCGCCGACGCGTAGCGATCCGGCATTGATGCCGCCGTCGCCTTGCGGCAGATGCTTTCGAGCTCAACTGGAATCTCGAGTTTGAGTTGTCGTAGCGAGCGCACACTGCCGTGAGCGATCTCACGGAGCAGCGCCTGCGTCGACTCGCTCCGCCACGGGCGCTCACCCGTCAACGCTTCAAACAAAAGAATGCCGACTGCAAACAGGTCACTGCGAGGGTCAACGAGGTGGCCTTCACCGCGAGCCTGTTCGGGACTCATGTACGCTGGCGTGCCGACCCACTCCCCTTCACGTCCGGGTCTCCAATCCGAAAGCGCTAAACCAAAATCGAGCACGACCGGTTGGTCTTGGTCGCGAACCAAAACGTTACCGGGCTTCAGATCGCGGTGCACGACGCCTCGCTGATGCGCGGCCGCCAACGCGTCACACAGTCGCGAGAAGAGTTCACAGATCCGGCGACGCTCCACCTCCCGACTTGCATCCAACATCTCCGCCCAATCGCTCAGCGAACGACCTTCGACGAGCTGCGTCACAAGGAACGCTTGGCCGTGTTGATCGTGGCCGCAATCGTAGACGGACACCAACCCGGGATGATCAAGTCCCGCAACCAGGCGTGCCTCCGCGAAATCAGTTTCCTTCTCGCGCGTGCCGGCTCGCAGCACCTTGACTGCGACCGCTCGGTCAAGCTGGTGGTCCCACGCTTCATAAACGACACCGAAGGCGCCGCGTCCCAATTCGCGGTCGATCCGATATCGCGCCATCGTCGGTGGCCGTACAATCGGGTGCGGAGAGGCAGCCGCGCCAATGCACTTCGACCGCACATCTTCGCGAAACGCATCTGGGATCTGCGCTAGGAAGGTCTCGGTCGAAACTCCATCTTCTTCGGCGTATCCCAACGCCTCAAGCCAGAGTTCAAGTTGAAACTCACCGTCGGTGTCGACGTCGCCCAACGAAGCGTACTGAATCGGCGAATAAGAGAGTCCCGCTTCGTGACGTAGATGCTGATCGGTTAGGATCAGCTCTCGCAACTCCGATCCGTCGCATTCGATCTCGTTCAAGAATTCACCCAGCGGGCGTTTGCCTTCTTGGAACCATTGTTCGTAGCGTTCGACGAGTGTCATACGATTTCGCCGTGACCTCGAAGTTCCGCCGATAACCAGTTTCTGGCTCTTTCGATTTCTCGCCGCACGGTCCGCTCCGATCGCTTGACTTGCTTGGCGATCGATTCGACCGATTCATTCTCGAGGTGCAGTTGGAACACGCGTTGACCGATGGCGGAAAGTTGACTAATTGCCCACTGGTATTGTTCGGTGAGGCCCGTCACTTCATCAGCGGTCGGCTCGCGAGCGATGTCAATGGGAACGAGTCCAAAGCAGCTCGCGCTTCCTTGGGTGCTCGCTTCCATCGTCACGGTGCGCTTGTCAGCCTGATGAAAGCGCGCCTTGGCGCGAACCTTGTTCACAGTGATCGCCGCTAGTAGGCCCCACAGCTGTCCGGGCTCGGAAACCTGGAGGCGATCACCCTCCATTCGATGAAAGAAACTACGGTAGACCGACTGCACGACGTCTTCGGCTTCGACTCGGCGAGCGAGTCGCGGCGAGATCCGACTTCCTGCCAGGGCCAGTAGTCGGGCGACGTACCGGTCAAAGATCTCCGCGGCAGCCTGATCGTCGCCCTCTTGGTACCGCCGAACCAATCGCGTCGAGAGATCATCCATCGCGCGAATCCTTGATCCGACCGTTCACCGAGATAACTGCAAGCAACAGAATCGCCGCGGCGCAAACAAAACAGAACGCCGCGACCGCCAAACAGTAAACCGCGGGAACGCCAACGACAAGCAAGATCGGTGGGGAGAGGACGCCAAGGATAAGCAAAAATAGCATCGAACGGATTGCTTGCCCACTCGAGCGGGACAGCGTGGTGGTCAGCTTCCGTTCGGACAACGACAGCACCAACAGCATCGCAAGGACCGTGGCCAACGCCGCAATCGCCGCCAATCCCGCAAAACTGACCAGCGCCGCGAGCAATCGTGTGCCGAGCCCCTGTTCGGGAAGCTGAGCCAAGTCCATCGTGTACTCCACATCGTGAAAGAGGGTCTTCACAGGCTCATTGCCATCGAGTCTGCGGATGGACACACAAAACGTCGCGAAAAATCGAATCGCCGAAAAAGCCGCAAAGATGCCGCTCTTTTGAGAAGAGGTGACCAACCGAACGCGTGCTGGCAATGGACGAGCAGCGGATAGCCGATGTGGCTTCCAAAGACCCCTGTTTCGAGGCCCAGTTATGCCTAAGCCCTTTGTTTTGATCGCCCTGCTTCTCTCGATCTTCGCGACGCGTTTTGCCCACGGTGACGACGCCGTGAAAATCACCGACAGCAAGCTGTCCTCCATCAACTATGGCATCGAATCCTTGGAACACTGGATCGCGAAGCTCGCTGACAAGGAGGACCCAAGACGACAACAGCTGTTGCGAGACCACGACCGATTGCGAGCGAGATTTAACCGTTTACCAAGCTCCAAGGACTCGCAGTACCTGCACATCGCAAAACGGTTGCGAGAAACTCGCCAACAAATTGAGACTGGAAACGACGCCCCGCGAGCGGCAAAGCATGACGCGGTGGCAAAGAACTCGTCCAATCAGACGCGTTCGGACAAGGTGAATTCGACTGCTCAACTCCCCGCGCACGTCCGCCGGCAACTCGCGAGTCTCGATCTTCGGCTTCGCAGTCTCGAGCAGGACGAAGAACGCTATCGCGAGGGTACCCTGAAGCAGCGGCAACGCGTCCGACGTGATTCCAGAACGCTACAGGCTAGCTTCGATCGCATGCCAACCTCGGGTCATCCGGATTACATCGCGTTCAAAAAACGACTGGGCAGTCTCATGCAAAGACTGAAACCCGCGGAGGCCCTTCACATGACAGCGGCGGAGGTCACCGAGACACTCAATCATTTTCGCAACAAGTACTACGAAATACTCAAACTTCCGCGATCAAGAGACATGCTGCGTACCGGTGAACTCAGTTCGCAGGAAGTCGACGCCTTTGTCAAAAAAGCCAATGCATTCACGGAACAAGCCAAGTCGGATCTACCCCGCCTCAAGCAACTTCTGGCCGCGACCGGTGAAGGCGAGGTGCTTGTGGCGTGGGTTGAAACCAAAGCCAACGAAGAACTCCAACGCGAGATGTCGGTCGTCAAAACGATGATCCATCAATCGATCGAGCGCGGCATCGACGCGGCAAAACGATGCAGCGAGCTCGACATCGAAAAAGACGCCTACACCTTGAACAGCGATGTTGCCCATAAGAAACACATCGAATTGTTCGCGCGAACGAGTCGAACGATCGAGCAAGCGGTGCGACTCGAAGCAGCGATGGAATGGCCAACGACTTGGAAGTCGCGAGGAAAAGAACTCGAGCGATTCGTCGCGGCTTATAACGTCAAGTTGGCTGGAACCATTCACGCTCGCAAGTTACCCAATGACATCGGCAGTCGCGAACAGATCGGAAGGGTCGTGT
>JBCBLJ010000082.1:0-16522 GCA_038520195.1 Planctomycetota bacterium | reverse complement strand
CTCAAGGAAAACGACATCATCTGAACTCGGTGATCTATCTGGACACAGTTTTAAAGCTGTGATGCCTCACCCGAGCCGCGACGATAGGATCGTTGCGGCTCGGGTTTTTTCGTTTTCGATCAGCCGCGACCGCGTTCCAGCAGCACCAGCATGATCAAGGCCATGAGTGATCGCAGTTCATCATCTTCGGGCATGTCGGCGAGCTTCTCGAGTGTGAACTTGCCTTCAAAAATGGCGGGCTTTTTGATCAGCCGGAGCAATGGGTACCGTCGGGTCGGCTGACGACGTAACTCGGGTTGAGAAGATAGACCGCAAACATGCCCAGCACCGGTATCTCACTCAGAATCGCCTCCAGAAACTTCTTCATTGGGCTTTCCTCCTTGATCGTCATGTCGATCTGACCGTCCTGCATGATTTCATAGTGGGCCGCCCACAACGACTTCATGCCCTTGCGGCGAAGTGCCCCCCAGGCTGTCCCCGAAGCGTCGGTGAAGCTGTAGTTCGCTGAGAAGTCGATGACACGGTCCGCTTCGATGGTGAACATCAGTTGCGACTGCTTTTCATCGTTGAAGATTTCCACCTTCTCCTTCAGCTTGAACATCTTCTGCTTGATAAACATGATGACGTTGCCGGCGGAGTCGGTTGCGGTGATCCGTTGCCCAAGCGTGAGGAGTTTGAAACTGAGTTGGAGCGGGTATTGCATCACTGATCTCGAGTGGCAAGAAATGAAGGTCGCTGACTGCGTTGTTGTACCCGATTCCCAATGAAAAAACCGCATGCCTGGGGCATGCGGTTTTGAGCGTGCTGTCGGTTCGGCGTTGATGACGCCTGCCAGACGGCGATAGACTGAGTAGCGTTCGCGCTCTTGCAATCGCGTCCGCTTACTTTTCGGCTGCCGGAGCCGGTGCAGCGGCCGGAGCTTGCTGCTGAGTCAAGCCCGGTCGAACACGCTTGTTGATATCGGTTTCCAAAACGCCGAAGACAGCCTCGTGACGAGCGATCGACATTTGCAGAGCCGCCAGCAAACGCTTCGCGGTGTAGAAATTCACGATGATGCGTTGCTTGACATCGATCGGATCCTTGGGAACGCCGATCGGTTGTGGGTTGAGACCGAAGTCAACGATCAATTCTTCCGGTGATCCGGTGACGCGGCAGAAGTTCGCGTAGGTAGCGACGGTGTTATCGTCGTTGACTTGAACCTGAACCGGTTGTTGAGTTTGAGCTTGTTCGGCCGGCGGTGCTGCTGCGTCGGGTTTCGGTGTTTCATCAGCCATCGAAAAGGAATCTCCAGGGTTGTCGAGTGATCTTAGAATCACTCGTGCAAAGGAACAGAAAGGGAACTGCCGTCAAGACCGACACCACTTGGTCACCATCGTAGCGATGGCCAAATGGCTCGAAAACCGAGCGGCATCAAAAAACGGGCGCTTCACGACGGAAGCACTGAACGGTTTGGTAAACGGGGTTGGGGACATAAAATGAAGTGTTCGCTTCGGGCTCAAAACTCGAAGTTGAATGTTTGGGCGATCACGCGCCAGAGACGCGAACCGAGCGATTTAGGATCCACGTGAACTTTCGCGCTGCCGCGATAGCCAGGGCGGAACGGCAGGTAACCAGGATCGTTTTCATCGATGTCGACCGGCACCCGCGCCTGATAGGTCACGCTGCGAGGTTTCACCTGTCCGGTGGTCGGATCGATCTCCGTTTGCAGGTCACCTCCGGTCTGGCTGGAAAGCGACGTCGACGTCGCTCGTAGCGGCTCCCGGGCTAGGTCGTTAACGACACCCGAGAAATAGCTCAAACGGCGGCTGTCGAGCTTCATGTCGACTTCTTGGCCTTCTCGGACCAACTGGACATCGCCTTCGTCGATCAGCAGGACCGCCTCAAAGTCGTCGGAGTTGCCGATTTCACACAGCAGATCGTCTGTGGTGAGCAGCGCACCGCGATTGCGCATCTCCAACGGCGATCCGCTCCAACTCGGCAATTGACCGTCGCCGGTGTCCCGTGCCGGACGTCGCGGCGGCGGGATGATCACGCCGGCGACCGGTGCCTTGATGGTGAGACGCTCGATCTCGATTTCGGTCTTCTTTCGGAGTTCAATCTTGTGTTGCAAAATCTCGTAACGGGTTTGCAACTCTCCGGCGAGCAGTTCCTGGTCGAAGACTCGGTCACGCAGGTTGTTGTATTGAGTGCGAGCCACGTTCTCTTCGAGCTTCCGGTCGGCGAGCTGCATCTCAAGATCGCCATTTTTGAGCCGTGCGATCACGTCATCTTTTTCGACCGTTTGCCCGGGTTCGACCGCGTAGTCGATTTGCCCGATCGAGCCTGCATACACGCGTCCGGCTTCGGTGGGTCGGATTTCGAATGCGCAATCGATGTGGTGCGGCAGCGGGATGTAGCAGACCGCGGCAATCAGCACACCGGCGATCGCAAGCGACGTCAGTAAGTTGAAGCGTTTCACCTTTGAAAGTCTCCCAGGGGTGCGACAGAACTTCCATGTCTGGATCACGGGCTGAGCGACCAAGCCCGCGAATCCGATGATCGCGACCATTCGCCCGATCACTTCCAAGCCATAGGGTTCGAGCACTTTCATGACGAACCAACAAATCGAGAACACCACCACCCAGCGATAAATCGTGCTGGCGATCGTGAACATGCCGAACCAGAGCCGCCCGCGTGTTGGCAGGAACGGATCGTCTTGAAGTTCCAAGCCCAAGCAGGTCTTCTGAAACCAACGCTTGAGGACTTCGGTACTCTTCTGCCGGAGGTTCGGTATCTCCAGCGTATCCATCAAGATGTAGTAGCCGTCGAAACGCAGCAGTGGGTTACCGTTGACGAGTACTGTGCTCACGACGTTGAGGAACATCATGTTCAAACACAAATCGTTGACGGTGGTTCCCGTCTCGGTGAAGAACCAAATGAACGCCGCGATGGACGCCAGAATCATCTCGACGTAGATTCCGCCGGCACCGATCCACACGCGTTTCCACTTGTTGGGCAACATCCAGGAGTCCGAGACGTTGCAGTAAAGACACGGCGTGAAGACGAGCAGCATGAAGCCGATCTCATGGCACTCCCCGCCGAACTTCTTGCAACTTAATCCATGGCCGAATTCGTGGATCACCTTCACGATGCCCATCGTCGCCGCCAAGATCAACCAGCGGTCCGCTGCGAAAAACTGCTGGAACGTCGGAAGTCTTGCGTAGACCGTTTCGTACTGCGTGGCCAGTAGCAATGCCGACGCGATGAACAAACCGATGAAGAACAGCAGCGCTGGAATCGTGAACACCCAACCGAACCACGGCAAAATGCCGTTGAGGATCTTTTCGGGGTCGATCCCGCGGAACCGAAGCGCGAAGACGTTGGCCATTTTGCCCATCGTCTCTTTGGTTTTCTTTGAGCGTCCGCGGGTGCGGAGCGCTTTGCCCTGACCCGGCGAGTTACTGATCACCAACCCGCTACGGTGCAGCATCCCGATGAACTGTTGCAAATCACCAAAGGTGATCTTCTGCGGCGCGAACCGTTGCTCAAATCCGTCTTTGATTTGCTGAAGACTGACATGCCCATCGAGCATGTTCAGGATGAAATACTCTTCATCGTGAAATCGATAGTACTGCAGGCCGACCGGCTCCTTCACGACCCAGTAGCCCGTGCCCTGATACCGGTGCCGCGAGGCCACCAGATCGGGACGTCGACGAACCGTGAGCGGTCGCGACGAACTACTGACGAGAGATTCAGCGAGCGTGGTCATTGGGAACGGATGAGAGCTACGAGCGAGCGGATGAGAGGAGCCTGCGCTTCCTTTCGGTGCCGCTTGCCCTTCCTTGGCCGGCAAATCAGTAGAGTAGAGCCGTCGATTAAAAGCCGTCGCGGCCTGCCGCCGCCTTGGGAAGGATTCGCATCGAGGCCGCCATCCCAGGCTTGATCAGCCAATCGTCGCCCACCAGCTCATTCGGGATGCTGACCCAAACGCGATGCCGCTTTTGAAGGTCTAATTCCGTGCTGACGTACTCGATGACGCCATCGAAAGACCGTTTTTTGGCACCGGAGGCGTTGCGTCCGACGACGATGTCGATCTTGACCGGCGCGCCCTTCTGAACCTGACCGGCGTAGTTCAGTGCGTCGATGAAGCCGACGACTCGAAGACGATCCATTTGGACGAGTTCAACGATCGGGCTGCCCGGCTGAACCCATTCACCAAGATTGGCGATTCGCTTTTCCACGAAGGCATCGAAATCACATCGAATCGTCCGCATTTCGATGTCCATCTTGGCGAGCTGCACACCGTATTGCTTTTGGACGTAGACCGCCAAGGCGCTCTGTTCGTTCTGTTCGGCGAGTTGGATTCGCAGGCTGGCACGCTCTTCTTCCAACTCCTTCTTCTTCAGCTCCAGCCAGGGTGCCGCGCCCTTGTCGTGGAGTTCGCGATACGCAGCCGCTTCGACCTTCGCAATCTTCTCGCTGTTGATTGCGTCTTCCATGTTGATCTTGTTGTCCGCCGCAACCTTGGCCTCTACTTCTTCGGCCTGCTTTACCTTCAGCAATAGCTGGGCTTGGCGATCATCAATGATGGCGAGCACGTCACCCTTCTTGACCGACATGCCTTCTTCGACCTTGATCTGCGTTAGTTTGCCTTGTAGTTCAGCCGGGACCATCGTCTTGTTGATGTACTTCACCAGGCAATTGGTGACGAGGATTCCGCCTTCATCGTCGCTCGGTGCGGAGAGGGCGCCGGATGGAGACAACGTGCCCTGGCCCGAAACGCTCGCTTGAATCCCAACGGCGAACACGAGTCCAACGACCGCACCATAAATTGTGGCGTTTTGCTTGAACATGGTTTTGGAACAAATTGAGGGGGAAGGGTCTTTAGAAGAAAAACTTGCAGCACCATTCGTAGATTTCGTGAAAGAACACGAATCCACTCGGCGCTCGTCCGACGCGAACCTTTGCAATCACCGATGTCCCCGGGCTTGGGGTCAACCGAGCGAGATCCTCTGCATCCGGAATTGCCTCCATTTCAATGACCGCTCCGTGCTCTTCGTGGCTGTCGGCACGCTTGGAGATGTTCGCGATGGGTAGAGTCGCTTTCGCTGAATCCGCCGTCGGGTCCGAGGCCAGGATGTAAGTGATGTCGAGATTCTCCGCGACGTTCTCCTTTTCGATGAACCAATCCAAGTGTCCCTGTCGCTTTTCAGGAAGCTCCAGTTTCAACGAGTACGGCTTCGAAAGGTCCGCGACCTCCAACAGCACTTGGCCGGTCGTGATCGGGCGGCTGCGAAGCGTGTCTTGGACGTCCCACGTGGTGACGACACCATCGATTGGAGAGGTGATCGTTCGTTTCGCATCCCGCTCTTGAACGAGCTTCAGCTTCTGGCGGAGGGTACTGAGTTCCGTCTCCAGCTCAAATGCTTGTCCTTCAAGAGCCGGGAGATCGGAATCTTCCAACCCCTCTCGACGAAGCAGCTGGTTATTGACTTTTTCCAACTGGGCCGCCGTCGTGGTGATTTTGCCGGATAGATCTTCCAGCTCCAAATCAATACTGCTGTTGCGTAGTCGGACCAACACATCGCCCTTGGAAACGATGCTGTTTCGTTCAACCAGCACCTCGGTCACCTCGCCGTCAATCGCCGCGAAAATCTGCCGTCGGGCCGTGGGCTCGAGGGTGCCTTCGGCCGAGAGATTGAAGTCTTTGTGGATGAACGTCAGTCCCAGGGAAACCGCAACGATCGCCGCGGTGATCGCGATGGTCTTCGGTAGTGTTCGGGCCCGTAGTACCCAACTGGCGCGGCCGATCGTGCGCCACAGTGGCATCAGGAATAGATTCGTGTGCGACTGCGAGTTGGCGATCGCGCGAGTGCCATGTTCGTAAACGAGATCGCACCGCTGTCGAAAAATGTCTTGTGGGATATCCGTCTCGATTTGCTCGACGATCAAAGCGCCGATCACTTCACCGCGGTGCGAATCGTCGCGATCGATTTCACCGGCCGCGCCTTCAGTTTCACGCCCGAGTCGACGTTCGGGCGAACGCAGAGGCAGCACGGCGATGTTTCGGCCGTAAGACTGGTCGACGTAGTCTTCGAGTGCCTCTTCAATTTGTGGCGGTAAGTCTTCGGTCGCTCCGTCATGCCAAAGCGGTTCACCCGCCGCCACGACACGCGTCGACAACTTGTTCAGCGCCGCAACGATGTTGGACCGGTTTTCGATGGTGTCTTGGCCGCTGATCGCCTCGACCTTGCATTTACCACCCTTCTTGATCGCGACACTGACGCGGTCACACCCGATCAGTCGGCGACCTTCATTGGCGACCACATAAGCGGTCTCGCGAAGTTCGAGCGACTCGTGAGCCGCTCGCGCGAACGAATCAGCTTGTTGCCACAGCGTCTGTCGGTCGCCAAGCGAGCGGAGTTTCTGGCTCCGCAGCCATTCGGCGGCCAGCGAACACATCTGTTCAACAAATCGAAGGTAACCACGCTGCGTTTCCGGTGCGGTGTCGGGTCGCTGAAAGACCTCGATCAAGCCGTCTTTGTGTCCATCGTGCGCGAGCGCCCCGAGCACGAGCAGGTAACGTGTCGGGTTACCCTCGGCGTCGCCATCGGTCGTACCGCTGTACGGCGGAACCAGGAGTGATTGTCCCGCGTTCGCCGCTCGACTGATCAGACGCGAGTGCCGGACGGAGTCGTCGGTGTCGTCGGCCAGCACCGATGGCTCAGCGTTGATTTGGTATTGCAGCTTTAACTGCTTGTCGTCATCGAGCAGCCAGATCGCACCGCCCGCCGCGGCAAGCGCCGTGATCACCCGTGACAACAACTCCGGATAGAACTCTTCGGCCGTCGCACCGCTCTTGGCCAAGGCCGCGATTTCATTGACCAAGCCCCGGATCTGCGCTTTGGTTTCTTCAACGGTTTGTTGGTTGACCGACATGGCTTCGCGATTGCGAGGAAGTGACAATTGAGGTGGATTGGAAAACTACTGGGCCGCCACACGGCTTTCCACGACGACCCTAACGGTTCCGGCGGAATCACCACGTCGCCCGACATGGTGTGCCGGTTTTGGCGATTCGACTCGACAATTTATACAACTTGTATATCATTGTCCAGACAAATGGATGAATCAAACAAACAGCCGACCGTCGAACCGAGCGAGGATGCCGCCGCGGCGGCCCGAATGCTTGCCCGCTTGCAACGCGAAATGAACCGTCTCCAGCGGGAGATTCGTCTGACGATTCAGGCTCAGTTGAGCCAAATGACCGGAAAATCGTTAGGATCGCTCGAAGCCAACCGAGAGCTGGCGCGGTCGATCCACGAGATGCTCGATAGTCACGGTCTTCGCGTCCGCTGTCCACACTGCGGCAATGCGGCGATTTTGCGGGTTTCACCCCGCGCCGGCGCGGCCGCGGGTGTCTTCGTTTTTGACCACTCAGTGGACGGGAAACGCACGTTTCACGGCGGCCGGACGGTCGTTCCGGAGATCCATCTGACGGCCAAACCGAGCCGAAAGCCGCGCGGGAAGCAGGACCATCGCGCCGCCGGGTGAACGTTCCCGGTTGAACGCGCTCGGTTGAACGCGCTCGGTTGAACGCGGCCCGCTAGCCGTTTTGAAGCCTGGTTTGTTATCTTCGGCCGGATGGAAAACGACACCTCACCCATCACGCTGCCTTCGCCCGATCAAGTAATGGGCGTTCTGCGAACGGCCGTCGGACAACTCGAGTTTGCGCGTCAGTACACGCTCGGGCTACTCGATGCCACTCCCGACGAACACTGGTTCACGCAGCCCGACGGATTACCGTCGACGATTGCGTGGCAAGTTGGACACTTGACCGTCAGCCAATACGGGCTGTTGATGTTTCGTATCCGCGGCCGCGAGCCGGACGACTTGAAGTTGATCCCCGGGAAGTTCCGCAAAGCCTACGGACGGGGTTCCGTGCCCAATCCGTCTCCGGCTTCGCAACCGACACCGGAAGAACTCCGCCAGAGGTTGACACAGGTGATGACGCTAGGACTCGAAGTGCTCGACTCGGTCACCCCCGAGGTCTTGCTCGAACCGGTCGAGATGCCATACGCCGTTTACCCGATCAAGCTCGGCGCGATTCTCTTTTGTCCATTGCACGAACACACCCATGCCGGTCAAATCGGATTGCTGCGACGAGCTTTGGGACTTGAACCGGTGCGGTGATTTCACGGAAGTGGTACTCGGCGATGACTGCCGGAAATAAATCGCAGCGGATCGGGATCGACAAAACCGAACGGTACGGATTCCAACAGTTCGGGTGCTGAGTGGACGTTTAGGTGTGTGTAGAGTGCGAGGTCACGCGCCACGATGACGCCGGTAAGATGGATTGGGATTCGGTCGACGCTCGAAAAAATCGTAACGTTGTCTCGTGAGTACAGAATGCCTCGCATCTGCGACGAGTACCGGTCATCGAGTGCCGCGTCAAAGGAATCAAGGTACGGTTGCGTCGCCGGGTTGAAGTTGACGCCGGTTGTCGCTTCGTCCAAAACCGAGTTGTAGCCGTTGAAGATGACCGGCGCTTCGGTGACGAGCATTGCACCGGGACTCTCCCACAGCAAGCCACCGCTGATCATGATGAACGGTGTGTTCCGTATCGCCAACGTCGCGTTGATTCGCGACTCGCCGATCCAGATGCTTTGCCCACCGCAATCGATCCAGTAGATTCCATTCGGATCGGTCGGGCCCATTGGATTGACGGAACTCGACAAGACGACCTTGCGTACGCCGATGAGTCCGTCGTTGGGAAGACTCGCGAATGGGATTTCGGTACCGGCGGCAACGTAGCGATCGATGATCTCGCCGCCGGGTGTTTCGACGGAGGAACTCGGTTCAATGTCTCCGCGAACGGTGAACTCAATACGATTGGCACACTCCAGTCGCTCGCAAACGATTGCCCCTGACGTGAATGACTTACAGTCGTCGTGCACTTGCACCGCGCCTTCGCAAACCAGCAGTGCTCCGTCCTCGACGCGGATGTCATCGGTGGCGGTGACGCCGTATCGCAGGAGATCGAGCGCCGCGAAACCGGCTTCAAGGTTTGCCGAAACGGCAGCGCGAGCCGAGCCATAGGACGCATGCGCGACGATCTGTACGTCATCGAGATTGTCATCACCAAGGTCCCCGTCGGTGTCCAATATCTGATAGCGGACAAGTGCTGGGCCATCGGAGTCGACCGTTCGCCAGTCCGACAGCGCGGCGTGCCTTTCATTTTGACGCCACGTCGGGTCTTCATTGAGTTGGACCGCCAGCCGATGGATTTCGCCCTCTGCAAGACGAATCGCGGACCCACGGTCCGCCTGAGCGTTCATCGACTTCAATCGCGTTGTTTCGAGCGAGAGTGCCGTGGCCACCGACGCGCCGACAATCAACGAGGTGAAAAGCACTGCGACGTAAAGGTAGCCGCCACGTCGAACCGCGTTTCGTTGCAATACTGGTCGATCAATCGACGATCGCTCGATTCTGTTCACGAGAAGACTCATCGCATTCAGGGTCAGTAAATCGGTTCGGGGTGATTGCGAAGTGGCACAAGCAACTCGACGCTTCGCGAGCTTGAGAAATCCAAATCGATTCGGCGTAGCCGTTCAAAAGAACGATCGGCCGGAAGATCACTTGGGACGGACGAGACCAGTGTTCGGTACGTTCGCGTGCTATTGCTTGGAGAGGTAACTCGAACATGGATTTCCCGAAGAGAACCCTCGGTTCCGGTGCTGATGGGCACCGATCGACCATCGGATTCTCGGGCGTCGATTTCGATTTCGACGGTCCAGTTGTCATAGTCTTGCATCTTGGACCCATCGCGATAGGTCGGCCCACGTTCTCGAAAACCGTGATAGTCGTCGACATCGTCCCACGTCGCACGCAACGATGTTTGTTCGCCTGTTTCGAGGCCGAACACGGGGTCTTCGTCGTCATGGATCGGGAGCACGGAGATCTCGTCGAGGAAGTATCCGGCCAATCGCTGGCTGGAGATAAACTCGGTGGCAAGCGTCCTGTTCCGGTAGATCGTTGCCGAAGCGTTGAGCGACACAAATAGGATGGTCGCGGTGAGCGTAAGAGACACGATGACCTCCAACATCGTGAGGCCGCTGCATCGTCGGCGAGATGGACGTTTCATCGCTCAGTCACCGTCGATTTGAAGTCCGACACCAACCCAGTCGCCCGCTTCGAAATGGAAAGCGCTCATGGGGTGGTTGATCGGGGGAGCGGCGCCGCTGCGATAGGTCACCGCAAGCATGCACTCGTCCTCGCTTCCTTCCGATCCAGTACTTAGCAGTAGGTCCGCGAACGACGGCATGGCGAGTGTGTTGATCAACCAAGGCGAATGATCGGCGGCAAAGATCTGCAGGTTCAGCGACGTGGGCTTGATGACTCCACTGTTCTCCGTCGGCACAGCCGAGTTGGACTGGACGCCAGCGATTGCGGTGCCCTTTTGTGTCCCGACCCATGTAATCGGCGTCGAGCCGGCGTCTTCGATCACGACCAACGCCGCCGTTGCGTCGTCCGATTCGTCGAACTCCAAGAAATGAGTCCTCGCCGTCGCCGAATTCATGATCTGCGAGAAGACTGACAGCCGAACCGAGTCGTGCTGGACCGACGCGACATCGACCCAACCCGGACTCAACGGCAACACTGAATCCGACTCTTGAAAGGTCGCGATCAGCAGCAGGAGGTCTCCATTCTGGGCATTGGCAGGGATTTCAAGCATCAGCCCCGTTCCGCCACCGGGTGCGGTGCTGGAAGAGTCATGGCCTCGCGGACGGACATAGGACGTGGATGTCAAAACTGTCGGCGCCGTGTAGCCATCGACCCAGTGACTCATCGTCGGCGCCACGTTGTCCAGTCGAGTGCTCGTCCCATCGGCGCTTCGCATCAATCCGCCGGTCACGGACTGATAGATGATGACTTGATTCGTATTCTGAAGACCAATACGTTCGGCTGTAAAACCCGCAGCCGTGTTCTTGACATCAATCGTCGTGGCGTACCGCAGGTCATTGCTCAATCGGTCGAGTATCAATCGGTCTCGCTCCGCCAACCGATCGTCTTCGCGGGGTTCCACCATCGAGGTGGCGACGAGCACGCTTGAAGCCAAAGTCAACATCAGCAGACTGGCAGCGGCCATCGCGCCGATCAGCTCGATCAACGTGTAGCCCGATCGCTCGTTTGGAGAGCCGATGCTCATTCGACCGTTCCTGCGTCGGCATCGTTCAGCGGCGGCGGATCGGTCACGAGGACCGTGTCGTTGGTGAACGTCGTCGTGCCGGTGCCCGCGTCGATGACGATCCGTTGACTAGCATCCGCCGATCGGATCGTGACCCAACCTGAAACGAGCGCCGTGCCGTTCGCGAATGGCGAACCTTCAAGATCAAACTGAAGTGTCAGGGACGAATCGAATGATGCTGACAACTCCAAGCCGGGATCGTGGTTTGCTTTGATCGGCACGGAGATTCGGTTGCCGATCTGATCCGGGAAATCGACGTCGGGACTCGAGAACGTATCGGTCGCGGGATCGATGACGATGCTGGTTGACCGCCCTTCGTTGATCGCGACACGGCGTACGTAGCCGATGTAGTCCGCCAATTGAATCGCTGCGTTGCGAGTGTTTTGGACTCGGGTCGCAGTGGCGAAGTAAGGAGCCCCGACGGCCGCGAGAATCCCAATGAACAAGACCACGAGCGTGATCTCGAGGAACGTGACTCCTCGGCGCGGCGGTCGCATGGGGCAGTTTCTTGACGAGGTTGGGGGACATCGTGGACGGCGCATCGCACCGCCATGAAGTCAAACCTTACGTCAGGAACGCCGCTAAATCGGTACACCGCGCATTGACGGAGTGGTTCAAATCAAGGTACTCCGCTCCGGTCGGGCGGACTAATCCACACAACCCTCACGTGGAGACTCGGCTGCCGTCCCACCACGCCGCGTTTCGATTCCACACTTCGTCCGGGATATCCTCGGGGGCCTCCTGACCAAGCCACTCTTCGTTGAGGGCACCCTGGGCCGCTCGCAAAGTCTCGGCGGCGCGTTCTTCGGTCGATTGCCGACCATCCGCGGGCTCACGCTCAAACCAGTTCCATCCGATGGATGGCTGCGGAGGCGTTTCAATCAACTCGGGTTCGGGTTCCAAATAGACCGGTTCCGGCTCGCGCCGCGGGCGTGGTTTTGGACGGGGCGTGGGTTTGGGTGTGCGCTCGACGACAATCACCTTCGGCGGAGGCTCCGGCTCGGGAACCGGATCGGGTTCTCGTTCGACCACGATCACCTGCGGCTCTGGTTGGGGCGCCGGTGCCTCGATGACCTCCTCGGCAACGGGTTCGACGGCTTCTTCCTCGATCGCAGGGCCTTCCTCAGCGATCACCTCTTCTTCCTCGTACTCCGCTTCGATGTATTCCTCTTCAAATTCAGGTTCCTCAGGCAGCAACACGCTCGCGCGGCCGGGCGTGCCTTGGGCCGGCAATTGCCGAACTTCAACGCCGATCGACTGGAAGATATCGACGATGTGATCGTGGCAGGTGAACATCATCACCTGATGCCCAAGCTCCGAGAAAGTCCTCAGGGTTTCGGCGGCGTGGAGAGCGCGATCCCCATCAAAGTTCACGAGCACGTCGTCGAGGACGAGCGGAAGCATGACACCGCGACGAGCGTACGCCGCCGCGAGCGAGAGTCTCAGCGCGATGAAAACCGCTTCGCGCGTCCCTCGGCTGAGCACTTCCAGCGGCAACGCGTTGCCGTCACGGTGGTCGATTTTGAGTTGATTGGTCCCGAGCGGTGTCCAGATGCGGACATATTTGCCGTCGGTCAGTTGCGCCAAGAACGAACTGGCTTCACGCAGTGTCTCGGGCTGTCGCTCACGCTCAAACTTTCCACACACTTCCTCGACGAGGCAGCTCGCGGTCGCCAGGGTCTGCCACCGGCGTGCCACCGTTTCGATCTTTCGGTTGACGCAGCCAAGTTCAAGTTGAGCCACCATCAGGCGGTTGTTGTCCGCAAGGTGCTTCATCTCGACGGCAAGTTCGCCCTGCTGGGTGCGCAAGGTCGCGATCCGCTCTTGCGTCTCGGTGATCCGCGCGGTGAGTGACTCCCAGCGTTTTTCGAGGTCTTCCAGACCCGCTTCGCCGATTTCCTCTTGAACATCTTCGTAGGCGATGTTGTTGGCGATCATCGATCGGACTTGCCCGTCAACGGTTTCATGCTGCGCACGCAGTTCGGTCAGGCTCGCCTTGCTGTCGACCATGCCGTAGAACTGTTCAGCGGTCGCGACGCCGCATTTTGCCCACAGTGCGCGGCGCTGCTGCTCACCTCGTTCGATGGCTCGCATGTGAGAAGACTGGGCTCGCTTGAGTTGGTTGTCTTGTTCCTTCAGATCGCGTCGGCGTTTGATCCAGTGCTTTTGGCGTGCGACTTCTTCTTGAAGATGGTTGAGTTGCTCCAGCGGTCCGACCCGGTGGCTTCGCCGCGGAAGGGTGTCGACCCGCGTTTCTTCGCCAGCGTCGCCATCACTTGAGTCGGACAGCTGATGCTTGCGATCCTCCTCATGGATTTCGAGTGATTCCAGATAGAGCAACTCGATCCGTTTGGCCAAGCTTTGGCGTTCTTTGACGCGTTCCTCTTTTTCGGCTTGCAGTGTTTCGAGGCGGCGAAAGCTGGCGTGCAGTGTCTCATAGCCTTCGCTCAGTTTGCGGACGCTCCGCGGCGAGAGGGACTCGGCAAGATTCAGTTTCTTGAGTGTCGAGGACCATTCCCGACGTGCCGATTTGAGGTTATCGGCGGCTCGCATCGCTTTCGAACGAGCCATTTCGTAGGCTTGTGTCGAAGCTTGGTGAGCGTGGTACGACGGTCCCGCCGCCTCGAGGTCCGAGACCAATAGCTCCGCCTGACGAACGCGAAACTCGATGGGGTGCGTGCTTGCCGGAAGGTCTCCGTCGATGTCTTCTTGTTCGGCTTCAAGCTCTCGAAGCTGACGACGCAACGAATCGATTTGCCGCTCACAGTCTTCGCGATCAGCGGAGTTCTCTGACCGCGTGGTTTGCTTGTTCAGGTAGTAGACCCAGAGGACGAGCGCACCGAAAACCATCCAGGGAACGCCATCGACTTGGTTGGGTTCGCTGAACAGGAACCAGCTCCAGTGAAAGAAATGCGACGCCGCGATGACCAGCGAACCGGCACCGATGACGAAGTGCAATCCCATGAACAATAAATTGTTGAATGGAACGATCTCCGCAATGGAAAGCGAAGCCGATTCGGTTTCGAGCGAACGGTAGTGCCGCTTGAGTTTCTCGGAGCTATCGCCGAGTTCCATGCGTCGTCGCAACCGCGCCAACATCTCGGTTTCTTCGCGGATCGCGTGTTGCAGGTCGGTGGCGGCGGTACGTTGGAGGACTTCACCGATCTCGGTCTCCAGGTCTTCGATCTTGCGTTTGTGTTCCTGGCCTTCTTCGCGCGCCTGTTTGAGCAAGAATTGATGTTCGCGAACGCGTTTCGCAGGCCCGTCGAGCGCCGTGAGTGTTTGACGCGAGAGGTCGGGCATTTGCGAGAGGTCGCCACCGAGCAAGGCCTCTCGGTCTTCTTCGCTCAACCCTAGTCGTTCGGCGTCGGCAGAGAGCTGGTTTCGCGCCTTGCTAAGTTGACCGTCGACTTTGGTGATTTGGTCTTCGAGAGCCTCGACCCACGTCGCCTGCTCGAAAGCCGCTTCGATTCGGCCTTGCAGATCGACCATGCGCTGACTGACGGGAATTCCCGCCGCCTTTTCACGTAGCGCGCGACGCTTCGCTTTGACTTCGTCAAGTTTGGCGCGACGATCCTCGATCATCGCGTCGATCTGGACGAGTTGTCCCGGCGCTTCGTCGGGTAACTGAGTCTCCGCTTCGACCAGTTCGATCTCCGCTTCCAAGTCGGAGCGTTTGGACCACAGATCAAAAACACCGATCGACTGTTCAACGACCTTGGCTTCACGTTCCCAATTGGTGATGCGGTCCGACAAGTCGCCGATTTCGACTTGCTGTGATTGCCGTTGACTCGCAAATTCACTCCACCGCCGGCTATGCCCGGTCAACGACTGGACTTCGTCGCGGAGTTGTTCGCGCTGCCGTATCAACGCCTCCAGTTGATCGGCATCAGCGGTGCGAGAATGATCGGTTTCGCCGATCAGTGACTTGCGACCCTCACGCAGCGATCGGATTACATCCACGAGCGAGACACGATCGAGCCCGCTCGAAAGTTTGTACAGTTCGTCGGCCGCCGCGGTATCGTCGAGCGTATTCAGCTCTTGCAGTTCGCGCATGCCGATCGCGAACACATTGGTGAAGATGGCTTCGTCGACTTGGCCGAGCAGCATATTCAGACGATGCTGCCCCTGGGCCAGACCGTCTTGGCCGGTCACGCTCAATTGACCGGTCACACTCTCGTTTGTCATCTGACAGTGGCGGCGAATCTGATAGCCGCCACCAGGTCCTGTGACACGAATCGCTCCGCCTGGCGTACCGCCATAAATCGGCGGCAAGTATTTCTCGCGGCGATCGGGTGTGAAGCCGTAAAGCATGGCCCGCAGGAACTGCATCACGGTGGTTTTACCGGCCTCGTTTGGCCCATAAAAGAGCGTCATGCCGTCGGGCAACGAGTCGACGCTCAATCCTGTCCAGACTCCGAAGCCATCGATTTGGAGGTCTTTGACTCTCATGATTCTCGGGCCCAATCGGGTTTGCGTCCGCGTAGCAGGTCGACGCCCAGCAGCGTCGCTTGGTCCAGTGTTTCGAGACGCTCGGTCGCTGGCGTTTCCGCCAAAAGATTCGCCACACTCGCGGCGAGCTCGGGGTGTTCCTCGGTCATCGGGAGCAGGTTGACGTTCTCCCCGCTCGCTTTGCGTTGGTCGGACGCTGTTCTCAGGTAGTCGCCCAGGATCGTGTCTTCCTCGGTCCAAGACTTGGGATACTTTTGCGGCGCACGAATTCTCAAGCTTGTCGACCACGCGGAGGGTTGCCCGTGCCCATACTCACGGCGTAACCAAGTCAGAAGTTGATCGGCATCTCCGATCGCGGTGAGAGATTCGCCGGTCTCGGCGGCAATATCCCATCCCAAAATCAGGTGACGACCGCCAGCATCGTGCTGCATCCGAACGATTCGTTCGCCCAACAGGTTTTGAATCGTTCCGACAGCCGCGATATCGGCGGAATCCACTTCGACCCGCGTGTACCGGAAGACATCGCTGGGCCGCTCATGAACACGGAGATTACGTTCCGAATCGACATCGATCATCGAGTAACCGTGAGCGCCGTATTCGCTCAAGTCGCGACCCTGCGGGGTCCCGCTGTATAGCGCCGCGACTTCGCCGTTTTGCGCTAACTCCAGTCGATTGTGCTTGCCGCCGAGGCACCAAAAATCAAAACGTGATTCGGAGAGCGTTTCCAGGTTGGCGTCGCCATAGCCCACTCCCAGCGTAAACTCGTCACTCGCTTCGGCTTCGTAGCCGGGCACGTGCAGCGAAGATCGCCCGTCACTGCTACGACCGATAAGGCGGCAAATTTCT
>JBCBLJ010000747.1:0-4170 GCA_038520195.1 Planctomycetota bacterium | reverse complement strand
TCGAACAGTGGATCGGGGTGCTGCGATCGAGTGATCCAGCGGCCGAGACAGTTGGTATCACGTCGCGATCGGAGATCACGCACTCCGAACCAACAGCCGAGACGTCGGAGCAGGAGACGCCGAGTACGTCGGGTTCTCTTCCAGACCTTGAGCGATACGAAGTACACCGCGAGATCGGTCGGGGCGGCATGGGCGTCGTCTATGAAGCGACACACAGGGAGTTGGGGCGACGGGTCGCGGTCAAGATGTTGCTTTCGGGGATACTCGCGGGACCGGAACGGATGGAGCGGTTTCGACGCGAAAGTCAGGCGATCGCGACGATCGCGCATCCGAATATCGTTCAAATTTTTGATGTCGGGCAACATCAGGGAGTGCCGTTTTTCGCCCTCGAATATGTTGACGACGGGAGTCTCGATGAGAAGTTAGACGGTACGCCGTGGAATCCGAGCGCCGCCGCTCAATTGGTCCAATCGGTTGCTGAGGGTGTTCAGGCAGCGCATCAACTGGGCTTTATCCACCGTGACCTCAAGCCGGCCAACATTTTGGTGGTCGCCAATGCGGAGTCTCGATCGGGATGGGAGCCAAAAGTCACCGACTTTGGACTCGTCAAGCGTGACGTCGATGCCACGCTTACTCGCTCCGGGATCGCGGTTGGAACGCCGCGATACCTTGCACCTGAGCAGGCAAACGGGGACGAATCCAAAATCCAAGTTCAATCCGATGTCTACTCGCTGGGGTGCATTCTTTATGAACTGCTTACCGGCCGCCCTCCGTTTCAAGCCGAGACGCTCGCGGACACGATTCGTCATATCTGCGAAAGCGAGCCGGTCGATGCACGACGCTTGAACAGCTCGATCCCTCGCGACTTGGCGACGATCTGCCACAAGTGTCTGCAGAAGAATCCGGCATCGCGCTACTGTTCCGCAAAGTCACTCGCCGAGGACATTCAACGTTTTCGCAACCAACAGCCGGTTCTGGCGCGTCCAACCTCCTTCGTCGCAAAAGCATCCAAGTGGGCGCGGCGAAACCCCTTCGTCACGACGCTCCTAACGATCATCGCGGCGGCCCTGGTCGCCCTGGTGTTTGTTTGGGTTGACTTTACACAGAAACTAAAAGCAAAGACGAAGCTCGCCAGCGAAAAGGCTGAATTGGCCGTGCGTCGACAACAAGAGGCGGTCGATGCCGCCGAAGCTCGGAGTGAGACGTTGACATTCTTTACCCAAGACCTGCTGCAAGCGATTGCGCCCGAATCCGGTGGCCGCGACGTGACGGTGTTCGAAGTTCTCAAAGCAGCGGACAAACAGATCGAAGAGCGATTCGAAGATCGTCCAGTGATCGAATCGGCGATCCGAATGGGTATCGCCGAGTCACTTGAGGCACTTGGCGAGTATCGCGAAGCACTCCCGCACGCGCAACACGCCGCTGAATTGCTCGAACAGACGACGGGGGCGGGCGGCTTCGAGACCATGAAGGCCAAGATCTTATCCGCCGACCTTCACGCAAGTCTTTCCGAGACCGATCAAGCTCTCGCACTTCTTCGAGAAATGGAACCCCACAAAGCCGCAGTCAATGAAGACATGCGATTCAAGCTGGACGCTCTGTTTGCGCATGTTCTGTTCTCTGCGGGACGCTATCGGGAGGCCAAAGCGGAACTCGAACAACTCTACGAGCGGTCGCTCGCGACCAACGGACCAACTCACGAGACCACATTGACCCAGCTCAATAACCTCGCGTGTGCGATTCATGAATCGGGTGACCTCCAGGACGCACAGAAGCTCTTCTTGAAGTATCGCGAAATGGTGCTTGAGAAATATGGTCCCGCGCATTTACGGTCCCTCGAATCGACTCGCGTTCTCGCGGTCAGCTACGGGTTGACCGGAAAGGTCAAAGAAGCCCTGAACATGCAGCGGGATGGATACAAACTTTGCTTGGAGATCTATGGCGACCACCCCAAGACGACAACGACTCTACACAACTATGCGCTCGCGCTGAGTCGAAACAAACAGTATGACGAAGCACGGCCGTTGCTCGAACAGGCGCTGAGGGAATCAATCGATCGTTTCGGCACCAACCACGAGACAAGCCTGAATTACCTCGGCAACCTCGCCTACATGCACTTTGAGTTTGGGCACGTGGACCGCGCCGCGGAGTGTCTCGAGAAGCATTGCGACCCTATTCAATCGGACGCATTTGATCACCCACACTGGGGCGTCCTCCTTCTGACGTATGGGCGAGTCCGTCAGCGGATGAAACAATACGAGGAGGCTCAGTCGCTGTTTGAACAAGCCGATGGAATCTTCAAACGATCCAGCGGCACGACTACGTTGATGACGAAGACCCTCGCGGACTCGATGAAACGGCTGGCCAAGCAAATGGCGAAAGACTCGTCACCAAAACCCCGCTAGTCATCATCTGCGAAAGGGGCGATCTTTCTTTCACGAGACGGTTCCACACTCGTGCAGAGAGTGGTCACTTATTCATTTCAAGGGAATCGTTTACGTCTTGCCCCATTAGACGAACGTGAGATTCGTCTGATGGCGAGTGAGATAGCTTCCATAGTCTTGACCGTCGACGTCTCCGTCGTCATCGCTATCGAATCGCGGATCGAAGTTGGCGCTTCCGGTCGTACTTAAGAGTGCGCTAACAAATTGATCGTAGTCCATGTCGTCGACGTCGCGATCTCCGTCTTGGTCTCCGAACAGCCGGAAAAATCCGTCTGAGGCTTGCGTGCCGAAAACGTAGTCGTCCCCGCCGACGCCATTGCCATCTCCATCGAGCGGTATTCCGCCGAGAGAAACGCGCGACGCGTTAAGCGTCAATTCGTAGTTGCCATCGGCGAGGCTCGGGGAGTTGGTCGCGGACTCGACCGAAGGTCCCGCGGCGAAGCGAATTCGAATCATCGTCGCGTCGTTGGCTGACTCAAGCGTCGCCACGACGTTGACTTCCGCCTGCGTGTTTCGGTTGATGAGGGTGACCAAGTCACCGTGTGACCAATCAACGTCGACCGTTGAATCGAAAACGATGACAAACTCATCGATGACAGATCGTTGATCACTGCCAAAGTCGATGTGAGCGACTTGCGGAACGATGGTGCTCTCGCTGGCAGTTTCTTCACCCGGTGACGCCTCACTTGGCGATGAGTCTTGACCGAGTTCCGGTTGGGGTGTCTTGATGGAGATCACGGGCGATTTGACTCGATCGCGGCGGTCTGGCTCTTCCTTCGGAGCCGTCTCCTGGGTCGCAAACTCCGGTGTATCTGCCGATCCAACCTCAACGTCCTTCTCGCCCGCGTCTTCGTTGGGTTCGACAGTCTTTGCGTCCTCCTCGACTTCTTTCACTACTGGAGTTTCCGACACAGCCTCTTTGCTAATGTCCTTCGCCTCCACGGCGGGCGAATCCTCTGCAGCCGGAAGCTCGGTGGTCGCAATTCGATCGAAGACCACCTGTTCGGCCTCGATGATCGGCGTCGGCTGTGCATGAGGATCGCCCACCGACATGCAAACGGTCCCCGGAATGATGTCAGAAAAACTATCCGCGGCAAGCAGCATCCGCGTTTCAAGAGTCTGTGCGACGCAAGGTCGAACCCGCAAGCGATGCATAACAAGTTCCGGTGATTCTAGGAGGGGTTCTCAGGTAGGCTGTCGGATTGTAGTCAGGGTCGCTTTCAGCATCCAATACCAGTTTCCGATCAAATGGTTGTTAACGGATTCGCGCCGGTCGCCTTCCCGTTGACGCTGCTGCGGCGCGAGTTAAAACCGACGTCGGTGGCGTGTTGAATGGTGGGTCCTTTAGCCGAATGAGTCGTCGAGAAAGTGGTTTCCGTTCGGTACATCGCAAGCCATCACTTCGCGGGGATTCTTGAGCATCTCGGATCCTCGTTGATCCTCTCGACTTACCAGGCGGGCAAACTGATCGTCGTCAGTAGCGAAGGTGGTTCACTACGGCTTTCTTTTCACAGCCTTGATCAGGCGATGGGCATCGCGGTGGCCGAGGGGCGACTTGCTTTCGGCGGTAAGCGTCAGATCCACGTCGCCACCCGAAACGATCAGGTGGCGGAACAGATTCAGCCGGCCGCGACCTACGACTCTTGCTGGTTGACACGGCGGTCCCTTCATACCGGGCAGATCGACGCCCACGAACTGGCGTGGGCTGGTGACGAGCTTTGGGTGG
>JBCBLJ010000772.1:0-4031 GCA_038520195.1 Planctomycetota bacterium | reverse complement strand
TAAGGAGGAGGTCACGACCTAAGTTGTGCAACGTCTATGTGAAGTAAAAGTACGCCCCCGAACCAAGTCCAATCGCGTACGAAAGAATGAACACGATTCGATCTCCGGTTAGGGGGCGTACTTTTACTTCACATAGACGTTGCACAACTTAGGTCGTGACCTCCTCCTTACCACAAATCGGCATCGAGTCATCCATCTGCATTTCCGTCAGCTCACGGTGCAGGTCGAATCACTCACCGCGAACTCTTCTCCCTCGGCTTCCACCAGCTCACGCAACCGGCTCGTCGTCATGGGCCGGTTGACGCGTAGGATTCGAAGCATCGCTCGGTGCCGTGCGGCTTTGTCGCGTTTTGATTTGTCCATCACGCTCGCCGTCTCTTGAGTTTCGGAGGATCCTTGTCGCATATTTTCCGCCGGGCTCTGTCGATGGCTTCCACCGGCGATCGGGCTTGCGCTGACGCACGGTGACTGCGATCCCAGATTGTGCATTCGTACGCCCGTCGATCACCGCGTTTCACCGTCTTGAGAGTCCAGTGCTTGACTGACTGAAGCACCGCGACAGCATTGTCGAGACTACCGACAGAGTTCATTTCGCATACTCCACCTGCGACGCCATCCCGCCCATCCACCACACCGACGGAATCTCATCGGGCCGCACGGTCAGCGGCTTGGCAAATCGAATCGCCACCGACTTCGGCTTCTCTCTCTTGTTTGCCGTCTCAACGGCAATGTCCCGGATCGTGGTCGCTCGCCAGTAGGGACAGTCGGACCAAAATGAGCGACCCGCCGCCGTTACGTTTTATGTCGATCTGGTTACCGATTCGGTCACAACTCCAACCCGTCTCTTGAAGCTTGCGCGACGTTGGCGAGATCATCGACTAACGACCCAGAACAGGACTTGGGTGTGGTCGACGCTGACGAGGGTGGAAAGCCGAATTCGAATCCAGTCGAGCTTCACCCGACGCATCGCCGCTCTCATCCGCAAACGGCGAACTGAATCGACGACCGGCTGGCCGAACTGATCTTTGGCCTTAACGGCTCCGATTGCCGCGACTTGGGCGCAGCGTTGAAGGTTCGAATCGGTTCGCCGCCCCGGCAGCCCCATCGCTGCTCTTTTGCGTTGCGGCCGATGTCGCCGTCAGTGCCGATTGCCGTAAATGCAAACCTTCTGGCCAGATTGGGCGAATGCACTCGATCCGCACCACACCACCAAAAGAAAGGCCCCCCGCAAGATTCGGTCCACAAACGCCAATACAATGAAAGCAGCGTGACAACGGAAGGTGCGTGCGGTCTCTGGATTGGCTAGCACAAGAAACCGATGCACGCTACGGAACAGCCGTGAAACCCAGAACTGAGTTGTCCTACGACATCTCCGCACAATGAACCGTCGACGCTTTCACCGCTTTTCTCTGCGAACGACGCTCATTGCGACTGCGGTGGCGGCGAGCCTGTTTTATGGAGTCAATTGGTACAACGACTATCTGAGCGACTACGGTGAGCCGGACGCATCTTGGTGGATGACTCACAACAAAGAGCTTTCAACACAAGAAATCTCGAACCGCAAGAAGGGAGCTGCCTACTACGTCGAAGCGTTGAAGCGTGATTTTCCCGCGAAGGATCGCTCGCACTGGCAAAATGCAGCCAAGCAACTTCGACCAGGAATGACCGAAGTGGCGTTGCGCAAACACCTGCCCGCGGCATCTTGGCAAACGTCCTGGGCATTTGGGTTCGATGACGACTACGACCACTACGGAATCTCATCCGACGAGGAATACGAGCGTGCGTTGGTTCAGGTTTTCATTTATCCGCTCGACTCCAGGTTTGCTCTTTGTTGCGAAATGCGAACGCCGGTCGTCACGGAACCGATCCAGCAACGGCCTTGCACTCGTGTCCACCAGGTGTTGGGCATTTTTGAGCACGATTTGGAACTGGATGATTTCGGAGCACTCCAGGTGGCTGACGTCAAGCTGATGAATGACAAGGCGACTATCGAATTCGGGATCGCGACGAATCAATAGCGTCTTGAGCCGCGTCAAAATGAATCCGTACGAGTCATCGTCAACGACCGCTCCCGACACTGTCATCTCACCTGTCGCGATAGGCATACTCGCGATTGGCACTCTTGGACTCGGAGTGACTACCGCGCTTCTTTGTGGGACGTCCTGCTATCGAGACATTGCCGGGGACAGTGAAGATGACGTCATGGCAATCTTGCTCCTGTTCGGCGTGACTCTGTCGTTTTTTGCATGTCTCGGGATCCCCGCCGGCATGATTCACTTGCGACGCAAGTCGAAACTCGGCCGAATCCCTCTCTCTGTCTACCTTGTCGCGCTAGCGAGTCTGGTCGGCGCATCGCTCTTGGATGATCCACTCAATCGTTGGTTTTCGATTTTCCTCATCTGCTGTCTTGCGTCCGTTGTGGCTTCGATACGCGTCGCGGTTCGATACCAGCATGCGGTAGGTGAATGACTTGCAACCCATTACTCGGTTCGAACGTCTTGGCGATTCAGCTGGCATGAACCAGCACCAAGAGTTCTAATAGGCACCGTCACGTCGCTGCCAAACACGTCCGCGACAAACCTTAACGCACGATCTGCCCCTGGGTCGATCATGTTTCGTCATGCGGAAAAGAGCGTGAACGCGACCCACACCATAGATGAAGACGGATGGTTCCTTTGCGAAGGCAAATGGGAGGAACTTCCTTTCTTTGCGCGCGGAAGACGTCCCTTCACGTTGCCCGTGGGCAGCTCGCGTTTTCCGCATTCCTTTAGGGTGGTTTGGACTTACGATTCCGAAGATGAGTCTCTGCTCCCATCGCCGGATACTTTGGAAGAACTGTCGCAGTTTGAAGATCAGTTGATCGAAACCCTCGAGCAAAGTGGAGATGCCGTCTTCGCGGCCACCGTGACCTGCGAAGGAACGAGAGAATGGCTTTTCTATAGCGAGAACATGCACGAGTCCGGGAAGGCGTTCAACGAAGTGTTTGCGCACCAGGCGCGGAAACCGATTGAGATTACCGCGTGTGAAGACCCAGAGTGGGAATCGTACCAAGGGATCTTGGCTGAGTTCGCAGGCGAACCCGAATCGGATTCTCTGTAGAAATGCGATAAGTAACATCGCTGGCCGAGCCGTTGCGACAGCCGCCTACACCATCACCACCTCTTCGCGACCAAAACCAGCAGCACGTCATCCGTCTGCCACTCGGTCATGTCTCGCTGGCAAGTCGCATCGCTCATGCGATTACCTTGGGCGTCAACCAGGATAACGTCCTGATTGTTGCGCACATTTGAGAGCCAGCCTTGGCTCTGGTATTTCTCCGCCTGGGAACCGATTCGATAGCAGACCGCAATCCGGACAAACCCCACGCGGATGAATCGCGAGAAAAGTCACGGCACATCTGGGCAATCTCGCGGGTATTTATCCATCACGACAGCGGCGACGATCAAACGCTGCGCCAAGCAACACGGGAAAGTAGACAATCGACCACAGGGTCAACGCGAGCACCCAAATGGGAACGATGATCGGGAGTACGAGCCAGCGCAACACCCGGAAACTCGGATGGCGTGCAATCGCCGGTGGGCCAGGTTCGGCAACGGGCCGGGGAAACGCACGATCACGCGCGCAAAGCAACAGTCCCGCCACGTAGATGATCCCCAACGCAAACGCAATTCCGAAGAACAGACTCACTCGTCATCCTCCTTTCAAAAACGCAACGAATCAAAGCGGCCGCGCGACCAACTCGGCCGGAGGATCGTCTTGGCATGTAGATTTCGCCGCCGCAGAGTCTTCGCGATCGTCATAGACTCAGATGAAAGATCCTTCGGAGCGAATGGTTCGTCGCGGCTACTCTGACGCTTTGCTACGCTCGTTAGTTGCCAATTCACTTGCCAGGTAGAGCCGTATTCGAGTGTTGGCTTCATCGCAATGCGAATCGATTCCGGTAGGCCGCGTTAAGCTGATGACCCGGATTGCCGGCTCGCTGTTCGCGATCGTAATGGTATCCGCGTCCCACCGGACATTCACGAGTTCCT
>JBCBLJ010000234.1:0-10308 GCA_038520195.1 Planctomycetota bacterium | reverse complement strand
CTGCTTCGCCCAACGCCGGTGATGCCGTCGCGACATCCACTCACTCAGCTCAAGCGATTGTCAGTGAAAGCGATCGCGAAATATGAATTGCTCAATCGGCCGCGAAACCTTCCCACCGCGGAGATAAACGAGGCATTCGAATTCGCCGGTGCTTTTGTGCGGCCCCAGCAGTACGAATTCCGTTTTGCGCAAACGATTAGGCACTACGCTTCGATGAATCTGGGTATCGGGATCGTCGCCCAGCCAAGCGGTCGTCGGATCAAGCCAATGCCTCGCACCGTTGAATACGATCTGTCGCACCTCTTCTCACAGATCCCGGTGGACGCGATGTGGCTCCGCGGAACAAGGAATCACCAGCAGATTCAAGCATTTCTGAAGTTGGTAAAAGGCGCGAACGATTCCTAACGGATCCTCAAAGCTCGTAGCACACCAATTCGCTCTCGCCGCGAACGTAGAGTCGCCCATTAGCCACCACAGGATGATTCCAGGATTTGCCGTTCAAAGCGGAAAACCGCCCTCGTTCTTGAAGCCCCCGTGGACTGACATCGAGAAGGATCACATCGCCCTTTTCCGTCGTTACAATGACTTGCCCGTTTTTTTCGAGCAGAATCGCTTGGCCGAATCCAAATCGGCCCTGCTTCCAGTGACGCGAACAGTTTGAAAGGTCCAGAGAAGTAAAGATATTCTTGTCGAATCCGAAGATCGCGCCGTCGTGGATCAGAAAATCGCTGTACCACGGTTTTAGGTTTCGCGTCCGCCAGTTCTCGTCGACCGACCAAGTCCCGTCTTCTCGACGGGTCACGTCGATTCGTGCGATACCGTTGTCGTCCCCAAACGGAATAATTGCCCCGTCTTCAGCGAACTGCTGAGGCTGGACGATCGGAGGTGTGCTGCCGGCCTTGGTTGCATAGCGCCAGAGAACCGCGCCATCCGCTGGATCAACGCCGAGGACCGCTTCGGGCACCGAAAACATCAACATTTCTTCGCCGTCAAAGATCGCCGGCTGAGCCGACCCGAAGTTCATCCCGGTCGACGCAATCGTCCACCGCACGCTTCCGTCATTGCAATCGAAGGCCATGAGTCCATTCTTACCGCTCCCACCTGCGTACACGACGACCCGGTCGCCGAAGACGGTGGGTGAATTTGAAAGCCCCAGATCGGAAGCGGAGCCCCCACTTCTCGCATCAGGTCACGGCGCCACAATCGCTTTCCCGTGGATGCGTCGACCGCGACAAGGATGCCTCTCGCACCGTACCCAAAGACTCGACCGGCGGAATAGGAAGGCGTTGCCCGTGGGCCAGCTCCGGAGTTGATCTCCTCGAAACGGCTTTCTTCCCGATATCTCCAAATGGGTTCGCCCGTCGAAGCGTCATAGCACGACAATACTTCCTCGCGCCCGCGCTGCTCCTGGGTGAACAACCGACCTGACACAATGCACATCGACGACCACGACGGTCCGACTTGTGAGCGCCAAACTTCTCTCGGCAGCCCGTTCGTCCAATTCAGTTTCGACAAGTCGTCGCGCACATGCGAGTTGTGCGACGGACCGCGAAAACTGGGCCACTCCTCGGCCACGACTTCCCAATGCATCGCCGCCGAATCCGACGTCGAGTCTCGCAAGCTCAAGTGCGGCGTCGCGTTGACCTCCTCCAGTAGGCGTGCCTCACGCGTCTGCGTCCATCTCCAACTAAACGTTGGCCAAAAATAGCCGTCCCTTCCTTCCACTCGCGTTAGCATCAGCAACACCCATCCAGCGGCCGCAAAGCCGACCAATGCGCGGAACTTGTCTCGATTCGTCCAAGACTTTGAAACCCACACCCCCAGCCACGTCAGCAACATCGAAAATGGCACGCCGTAGAGCCACGTGCCGATCGCACTTCGGGGTGCCGCGACGAACGCACTCAAGATGCACAATCCAGAGGACACCGCGAGGGCACCAAGGCTCGCTTTCCAGGGCAAGCGGCTCGCAAAAACGAGTGCTAACGAAAAGACGAGCCCCGCCATCAGCGGGCCGGTCATCATCAGGATGAACCTCGGGAAAGAACCCAACGCCGGTGAGGTCCACGCAAAAACGATTCCGAGTTGAAGCAACACTGCGACCGAAGTGGGCCAGACACGCGTCCGAATCACTGCAGGCTGCGGCGGTCTTTTGGCCGCGGGTTCGGTCTTTCCAGTGTGTTCTGCCTCAGTCATCGCCTCAACCCTCTCATGTTTCAAGCCTGAACAGCGATGTCCACTTGTTTCGGTGGCAATCGACGAAGCCCCGCGGATCCGACAGATGGAAATAATCGGCTCGGCGAGAGAACTCCATGCATTTCAATGCGAACTCTGGCTTAGAAATGCATCAGCCAAAAAGCCAGAATTTGGATTCCAGCCATGTTGGGCCGCTTGCCAAACTCACTAGGATCCCAGGTGATGTATCACCTGAAGAATGGCTGCGAAGGGTTTGCCGTAGGCAATGGCTGAAGTAACGCATCTGTTGAACGAGATCGAGAAAGGCGTCCCCAAAGCTTCGGAGGAGTTGCTTCCGCTCGTCTACGAGGAATTGCGGAAGCTCGCGGCTTCCAGGCTCGCATATGAGAAATCAACCAGCACGCTCCAAGCGACCGCGCTCGTGCACGAAGCCTACTTGAGGCTCGTTGACGTCGACGAAGACGTGAGCTGGGAGAACCGACGTCACTTCTTTGCCGCCGCCGCTGAATCGATGCGGAGGATTCTGGTGGAAGATGCAAGTCTTAGCGATCGAGAAGAATTGCACAGAGTTTGAGCAGGCCCTGACAGTGGCCGTCCACCACGAACGAACGGAAGCGGATACCGATACCGCAGATGATGCATGGAGTCGGGCATTACAGATGCGAGGAGCTACTGACTACTGGCGTGGCCAATACGAGCTCCTTCGCGGCGGTAAGTCATTGAACCAAGGTGCTGGCGAGTGAAGGGCTGGCAGTAGCAGTTCCACATGTTCCCGAAGCCAGCGCTGCCCATACGCCGGGTCCGGTGAGTCTATGAAATCGTCCCCGAAGGCAATGCGTCCACTATGGCGAGCACGAGTCCTCGAATGCGAATTCAGAGGAAATTGTTGCGTCGACTCCTTCGACGCGTCTCGCATCAGATGGGTGACCGTCCACTGAACTCGCATCGCTTGACGATCGTCGGTGTAGGGCAAGTGCGCATGTGCAAAATCACCAATGCCCCGTCCGGATGCCAAGCAGTCCGCTGAGGATGCAATCAGGAGCAGTGTCAATCAATCGTGGATCATGATCATGCGGGTGTCACCGCTCGATAGGAGTCTCTCATCATTCGCCCAACTTGAGGGTAATGCTCCGGTGGGGCGGAAAAGCCATAACCCTCAACCAGTCGGTTAAAAAAGCCGAACAGTGCGGTGATCAAGACGACCTCCTGGGCCACGGCTTCGGAATAGCCGTTCGACATGACGATTTCGATGTCTTCGCGAGTTGCCAATCCCTGGGCAACCTTCTTGGCAAAAACGAACAACGTTTCCATTCCGCCTGCCTCGCCCTGCAAGACTTTCTCGACATCGTTGAAGCCGAGTTCTTTGGCGATGCTTGCGTGCGAAAGTTCACAGAACTCGCATTCGGAAAGTTTCGACACGTAAGCGGCGATCACTTCCCGTTCCGCTGGGCTCAACTCGCCTTTGGAACGCATGATCTGGTCGCAAACCTCGCCCATCGGAGCAAAGATGCTCTTTTTGGAGATCATCAACGCCATCATGTTCTCGTTTCCGGGCCCGCCAAAGTGAGGGTCCCTCTGTCCGCCGTGGTCCATCAATGCAATCTCTCCCTTTTGAATTGGAATTCGGTGGCTTGGCTCCATCCGTGCATTTCACACAACGTGTTGAGCCATCGGAGCCTCACCGTTTTCCCGCACTCTACCGAATTGACAAGTTGTAAATCTTTGGTTCCCGCCCTTTCACCGAGCGGGGCCTCCGTCGGCCAGCTACCCAACGCTCTTCGCGTGGGCCTTCCCGTCAGCTCTGCGATGCAGACCGCTCCGTGGGCCTTCGAACTCAAATGTTTCCCCGGTCAACGGTAATTCCGCATCGTAGCGTCGCCCGCGGATCGCCATCCAAACACGTGCAAAAGCAGTCTCACGGGCTCTTCACGGCCACTTTGCGTGCCTGCGCGAGACGCCGATCTACGGGCCTTTCGACCGACGAGTCTGGCAACGCGCGTCGCCTTACCGGTCCCTGATCTGCCACCGTCGAGTGCATTTCACTTCACATACTTGACCGCCAATCGGAAACGTACTCGCCCGCGAAATTTCTTCAATTGACAGGTTGTCAGGTTGCTAGTGTCTCCCAGTGGCGTTGTTGATCGATCTTCCAGTTGCGGCGGGATCGAAATCCACCAGGCACGCCAGCCTTTCATGGCTTCCTCGCTCGTACGGCATGGTTCCATACTCTTTCCATTGACAAGTTGTTTGAACCACGCTGAAAGAGCTACCGAAATGAATTCACAGAGAAATGAGGGCGGAGCGGCCGAACGACATCGTCGCATCGTTGATATCGGCTTTGATCTTCTCAAAGAGGGAGGGCTCTCGGCCGTCAGACTGGACCGCATCGCGGAGATCATTGGGTGCACTCGCACGGCTCTCTATCAACATTTTGCGAATCGCGAGGAGATGCTCGTTGATATGGCGCGGCGAGCCATCGAGTTTCGCTACCGACTGTTCGTCGACGCGGTCGACATGGACCGAACCCCGCGCGAGCGGCTGATGGCAGTCTGCATCGCCTCGATGGTGTACGTGGATGACATGCCGCTTCACTTCTCGATCGAGCAGGCAATACAGAACGAGTCTATCTGGGAACGCATCGGCCAAGAGCGTCAGCAGCCAATCTTGGAAAATCAACAGGCTTGCATGGAGCTTTGCGCGGCATGCGTCGATTCGGGGATCCGCGGCGGAGACCTTCCTCTTCCGGCGGGATTGATCGTCGAGCAAATGGTTGAACGAGTGTGCTTCGGGCTTTGGTCGATGGCGTACGGCGGGCTCGTCATTGAAGCTTCGAGTCCTTCGCTCGAACGCGTCGGCATTCGCGATGTGCGTTCGACGATTCATCACAACTGCAATGCTCTTCTCGATTCGTTCGCCTGGAAGCCGCTTTACGAGCCGCTCGCATACCAAACGTTCCTGAGCGAGTCGATCGCTGAACTGCGTGAGACCGCGAAGGGTTTTCTTTCCGATAAACCACCGCATTCATTGGAAACTGAATAGGAGACGCCTGTGGCGATACTTGATTCCGAAATCGAAAACAAACTGCGATCCGATGACTCGCTGTCCAAGGCAGTGGAAGCGGAGCGACCGACCGAACCACGAGAAGTGGTCTCTGTTGCTCCGGTCCCGACGGAAGCCATCGACGATGTTTCCGAGACTCCAATTGCGATTCGTTCAAAACAAGCGAAAAGAGCCGGCCGATTCCGCCCTTCCCGCACACTGTCGGCGCTAGCCGTCGTCGGTCTTGCCGCTTCAGCGATCGCCATGGCCACTCGATTGACCGCAGGCAGTGTCGATCAACCGACGAGTCCAAACGCGATCGGCGTTAAACGAGTCAGAGTAGCAGCCACTCCGGTTCGCTTGTTGGATCGTCCTGAACTGAATTCATCGTATCGAGGCATCGTCATCCCGCGACGCGAAGCGGAGTTGGCGTTTCGCCGCAGTGGTCGCGTCTCGACGATCACCGTTGAGGCCGGGGACCGCGCATCGAAGGGGCAGGTGCTCGGCACGCTCGAAGTCGATGACCTGCGTGCCCAGTTGGAGCTCTCGAAGAGCGAATTGGCTGTCGCAGAGTCGCAATACGAGGAGGCTCTCGCTGGCCCTCGCACTCAAGAGATTGAGGCCGCGCGATCGCGAGTCGAACAGCTTACCGCACAGTTGCGCGCGGCTCAGCAACGATTGTCTCGAAGAGAACAGCTCGTTCGCCAATCGGCGGCGAGCGCGGAAGAACTGGAGAATGAGCGATTTGAAGTGGCGCGGCTAGCGGCGAGTGTGAATGAAACGCAGTCCATCCTGGATCAACTACGTGAAGGAACAAGAACGGAGCAGATCGCCGCAGCGAAGTCGAGGGTCGCGATGGCGGAAGCTGCCATTGAAGTGGTACGAGTGCAAATCGCAGACAGCAAGTTGGTCGCTCCATTCGAATGCATCATTGGGCAGCGATTTCTTGACGAAGGAGTGATCGCTTCGCCCGAAGCGGCAGTCCTGTCGGTGATCGAAACGCCGCCACTCGAGGCTCGGTTCGGCGTTCCCTCTCAAACCGCGCGAACTCTTTCGGTGGGAGACCAAGTGGCGATTTCGGTCGGGATGAAGGTAAATGAAGCGCAGGCGAGAGGCTTCGATGGACGCATCATTCGCATGCAACCACGAGTCGATCCCGTGACGCGAACGCGCGAGGTCGTCGTCCAATTCGACTCAAAGGATGTCTCATACGTCGGCGAACCCGCAACCCTGTTGCTTCCGTGGCGTCCCGAACCCCCGAGAACCTCCGACGGTCGCGCTCGTATCTGGATCCCATCGGACGCACTTGTCAGAAATGTACGAGGTCTTTGGGGCGTCTATCTCATCGAGTCAACCCAGGGCCTCAGTCCGGACGAACTGTATCCCGCGGAAGTCAATGGTGACGTCGTCATGCGCGACGCAAAAGTGATTCGGACCGCTGGGCTCCGCACGTTGGTCGAGGTCGATGACATCGGCGAGCAACTCCTCATCACAAAGGGAGTTCACCGCATTGGGCCCGGAACGCTCGTTGCTGCTGTGACTCCGGACGCTCCGTCGGCTTTCGCAACGTTCGCCGAAGATGGAGTCCGCACAAGATGAAACGTCCTTCGAACCAGCCGGGCTTTGTTGAGAGATTTGCCGCGAGATACTTTGAAGATCGCAGGCTGCTCCTCATGACGATTGCACTCGTTGTTGTAGCGGGGCTTAGCAGTCTCGCCATCATGCCGAGAATGGAAGATCCCGTTTTGACGGCGCGTTCGGCGCTCATCATCACACGTTTGCCCGGCGCCGACGCGGAGCGGGTTGAGTCGCTGGTAACCGAAAAAATCGAATCAGCACTTCGCGACGTGGATGAGATTGACGAGCTCGCGTCCACCAGCCGCGTCGGCGTGAGTACGATCACTGTCGCGCTCAAAGAAACGATCTACGAAACCGATGCGATCTGGGCCAAAGTCCGAGGAAAGGTAGAGGATGCGATTGCGTTGCTGCCAACGGAGGCGAGCCGCCCGGTGATCGAGGAGTCCGAGACGCGGGCCTACGCTCTGATCCTCGGCGTCGTTTGGGAAGACGAATCACCGGCCGACCATCGTGTCCTGCGGCGAATCGCGGTTGACCTGCAGGACCGGATCCAAAACATCTCTGGCACCGAAGTCGTTGACCGTTTCGGGGATCCTGGCGAAGAAATTAGCGTCGAATTGGATCCGATCAAAGCGGCGTCGCTCGGATTGACCCTCAATTCGATCGCAACGCAAGTCAGCGACTATGACGTGAAATCGAGTGCCGGGCAGCTTCGCGGCGAGTCGATGTCGATGTTGATTGACCTTGATCAGCAACTCGAAGCCGTTGCGGCGATCGAGAGTATTCCGGTGGCTTCGGCAAACGGGAAAGACGTGCGGCTTGGGGAGATCGCCGACATCTCACTCGGGATGCCGAATCCGATGCCACGTTCGGCGAATCTCAACGGTCAAGAGGCAGTCGTACTCGGCGCGATGGTCAGTGAATCGACACAGATTAACACTTGGACCAGCAGGACGATCGACATCCTCAACGAATACGAGCGACGACTACCGCAGGGAGTCGCCTTGGACCCGCTGATGGTTCAGAACGAGTATGTCGCGGCACGGATGGACCAGCTTCGCTCGAATCTATTTTTCGGAGCCGCCGGAGTCGGGGCAGTGATTTTCCTGATGATGGGCTTGCGCGCAGCGATCATTGTTACTCTTGCGCTCCCGCTTTCGAGCTTGATGGTTCTGTTCGGGATGAACATCAATGGCATCCCGATCCATCAGATGTCGGTTACCGGGCTGATCATTGCATTCGGCTTGTTGATCGACAACGCCATCGTGGTGGTGGACGAAGTAAAGGGGCGTTTGAAACGAGGCGACGACGCTCAGTCGGCAATGATCGGCAGTGTCAAGCATCTCGCCGTTCCTTTGCTTGGTTCGACACTCACCACTGCGTTTGCGTTCGCACCCATTGCCTTGATGCCAGGAGGCGGCGGTGAGTTTGTTGGAGCGATCGCGATCGCGGTCATCATGGCGATCTCAGCTTCCTTTGTGCTCGCTTTGACGGTGCTTCCGACGATAGCCGCGTTGCTTGTTTCCACCGACTCACAGGACACACAAAAGCGTCGATCCGCCATGATCTCGCGCTTTGTCCGAGACGGTTTTCAATCCGACTCGCTGGCTCGCGTGTATCAAGGCTTCATCCGGAGCTGTATCGAGCGGCCGGCGCTCGGGATCCTCGCGGGACTGATCTTACCGATCACCGGATTCTACGTCGCGTCCACGTTAAGGGAGCAGTTCTTCCCGCCGTGCGACCGCAACCAATTCCATGTTCAAGTCGATCTTCCCATGACGGCGTCGATCGCGGAAGCGAAATCGACGTCCAAGGAAATTGACAAACAGATACGAGCGATGGGAGCGCAACGTGTCGACTGGTTCTACGGCGAGAGCGCTCCGGAGTTTTACTACAACGTGATTGGAGATCGTAAGGGCCAACCCAATTACGCGCATGCGATCGTCACGCTGGGCGAGGGTGAAAATCCAAAACCCACCATCCGCGCGCTGCAGGAAAAGCTGGATGCCACATTTGTTTCGCCGCGAATCCTTGTTCGACAACTGGAACAGGGCCCACCGTTCGAAGCTCCCGTCGAGATCCGCTTGTTCGGTCCGAATCTTGACGAGCTTCGACGCCTCGGTGAGGAAGTCAGGCGTCGTTTGGTCAATCATCCACAGGTCGTGGCGGTTCGAAGCGATCTGAACGAAGTGTTACCGCAACTAACGGTCGACGTTGATGAATCGGTCGCAGCCGCGGCTGAGATCACCCCTGGAGAGGTTGCTCGGCAGCTATCGACGACGCTTGAGGGCGTCCGATGCGGAAACGTCATCGAGGGCAACGAGGAGTTGCCGGTGGTTGTGAGAGTCTCACAGCAACGTCGCGGCGATCTCGCGAGTATCGAATCCTTGGATTTGGTCTTGAGTCGCGGCGATGCGAACGCTGACCCCAAGCTGGCGCCGATGATCGCGTTGGCGAACGTGGGGTTGAAGCCGGAATCAGCCGCAATACCGAGACTGGATCGGCAACGTATGAACGAAATCAGCGTGTACATCGAGGCGGGCGTTCTACCAAGCGTGGTCCAGTCTTTCATTGAAGACTCGCTGGAGACCGACCCACTCTACCTCCCCAGCGGTTATTCAATTGGCTTTGGCGGCGAGGCGGGCGAACGCGACGAATCGGTGGGCAATCTGATGTCAACGGTCGGACTTTTGTTTGTCCTCATGGTCGCGACGCTCGTGCTTTCGTTTGGCTCTTTTCGTATGGCAGGGATTATCGGTTTCGTTGGAATGCTCTCGACGGGATTGGCCATGCTGGCTCTTGCCGTCGGCGGGTATCCGTTCGGATTCATCTCCATCATCGGCACGATGGGGCTTCTCGGGGTCGCGATCAATGATTCGATCGTGGTGCTTGCGGGAATCCGAGCGAATAAGAAAGCTTCCGAGGGTGACGTCAATGCGACCGTTGACGAGGTGATGCACGCGACTCGCCACGTGATTGCGACAACCGTGACGACGATCGCTGGTTTCGCACCCTTGATCGTTTCGGGAGGCGATTTTTGGCCTCCGCTGGCCGTTGCGATCAGCGGTGGTGTTTCGGGTGCGTCACTGCTTGCGCTCGTTCTCGTACCGGCATTGCACCAGTGGTTGATTGCCAGCCGAGTTCATCAACCCAATATTTTTCGCCGACTGTTGCGAGCAGTTCGAGAGCCGTTCGCGAAAACGCCGTCCTTCAACAAAGTCCCGAGGGGGCAAGCTGCATGAGTCAATCGCACCTCAGCCAAGACGCATTCGAGTTGCTCGAAGGCCTGGCTGCCAACAACAATCGCGAATGGTTCATGCCGAGGAAGACTCAATTCAAAGAGCAGCTTCAGGAGCCATTCGCAGAGATTCTCGAGCAAGCCACCAAGAAGATGCGTCGTGCCAAGCTTCCGATGTCCGGTGGAAAACACACGATGTTTCGAATTTACCGCGACGTACGTTTTGCAAAGGACAAGAGTCCGTACAAGGAGAACATTAG
>JBCBLJ010000977.1:0-2777 GCA_038520195.1 Planctomycetota bacterium | reverse complement strand
TGCTCGGCAAGCTTCTGCAGTCGCTCCTGAGTCTTGCTTAGATCTCCGCTCTGAATGTAGCGGTCGAACTCGACCAAGATCGCGTGCTGGACGGACTCCGCGAAGAACTGGACGATCGGTTCGGAGAGCCAACCACACGTTTCCTGCTGAAGTGTGACGGCCAGATCCACCGATCGCGTTTTCTCATCCGTTTCATCGGTCAGTGCCGTGCCTTCGAATAGAAACGAGACTTCACCGCGATCTTCCGCATTGGTGAGATGGTAGGCGCAGGAACCTTGGTGCAAGTAATAGCTGTTGTGTGAGCCGTGTTTTTCCATTGCCGCCTTCACTCGGGCGAGGAACTGTTCGTATTTGGGAGACGCATCCACCGGCGCATCGAAACGGGTGATGCTTCGAAGCGGAAGGCAATCGAATTCGATTTCAACCCATTGTCCCTTCATGTCGTGCTTTCATTGATTGTGAAAAGAATCACAGCTCGTTGTGAAAAGAATCACAACACACGTGCGACCGACGATTCACGCGCCGCTGCCGCGTTGAAGCTAACCGGTTCGATGCAACCACGCGAGCCGAGACGGGCTGGATTAGACGATGCGGCCGTGAATTTTCTTGACACGGGCGTCAACTCAGCCACAACGGGACTTTCCGGTTAACGAGACGTGTTTCGTTGACGGTCTTCGAGTTAACACGATAAGGTGGCTCCCGATGATGCCCAATACCTGTGCCCGTGACATGATGGTTTCCAACCTGACCACGCTTTCACCGGAAATGGATGTACTGGATGCGCTCGACGTCCTGCTCCGCAACCGGATCTCGGGCGCCCCGGTGGTCGACCGAGACGAGCGGTTCCTCGGAATCTTCTCAGAGAAGTCTTGCATTCGCTTTGTCGTCGACGCGGCCTACGAACAGATGCCTCCGTCGAACCTGATGTCGTTCGTCGATCGCGATCCTCCGACCATCGATGCGTCGACCGATTTGCTGACCATTGCACAAACGTTCTTGGACGCATCTTGTCGTCGCCTTCCGGTGCTGGACGGCGACAATCGCCTGATCGGTCAGATCTCACGGCGTGATGTCATGCGCGAGGTGCGAGATCACTTGGGCAAATTGGACCCAGTCCCGACGGGCACCGGCTTGTATCTGAGCGCCGTTTTTGAAGAACGGCCCTTCTAAATCGCAACGCGTCACAGGCATGACCCTCCAGATCTTGGAGGGCCATGCGACCACAGGACCAACTGCCCCAGATGGGGGAGCCCCGTCGCGAGGATCCTCACTGGTTATTGCCGATTTAGTCGGGTCACTGAAAGTGACTCGCTTTCACCAGTGTGCGGTGACCCAGGCTAAGCCCGGTGACCACCCAACCGGTGAAGCATCTGGGCCCAGCGGGATGCATGTGCCCACGCGGTGCCCTTCGGCACTCAGTGCTTTGTCCAAATAGTGCCTGGCACCATTTAGCTATTCGGTGACCCAGGCTAAGCCCGGTGACCACCCAACCGGTGAAGCATCTGGGCCCAGCGGGATGCATGTGTCCACGCGGTGCCCTTCGGCATTCAGTGCTTTGTCTAGATAGTGCCTGGCACCATTTGGCTGTTTGGCTTTTGGCTGTCCGTTCGTCTCTATCTGAGCGCGGTTCTTGAAGAACGGCCCTTCCAAATCGCAACACACGCAGTCATGACCCTCCAGGCTCTTGGGCCACCCGATCACAGGACCAACTGCCCCGGATGGGCCCCCCCGGCGCCGGGATCCTCACTGGTTATTGCCCATATAGTCGGGTGACTGAAAGTTGAGTGAGCGCTAACGTCGGGCAACCATCGGATTCGTCTGTTTCCCGGCCTCTGCGTTTCAGAGCCTCCTCTGCTGCGCTCCGCCCCATCGGAAGGAACGTTGATTGGTGACCCGAGAGTACTTCCGCAAACCCATCGACCGACTTCCGCGAATACCGCCGAAAACGCTGGCGGCAATGGATATCTGAGCGGCAATTCGATCGCCATCAATACCCAAATTCCCGATCAAACAGGATCAGACTTTGCTGACGAAGCACGCCGCGACCTGCCGGTGCCCCTTCGCCCAGTTTCGTCCACTTGAATCCGCGTAAGCTGACATTGAGGACGGGGACCCGGCGCAGCAGCTCTGGCCGAAGTAACGCTGAAAGTCCCACACCAAGTCGCGCCACATCGAAAGATCAATCCCAAGTCGCGCGACGATGCCTTTAAGGTGTGAGGGGATGTCTTTCCCCGAACCGCTGTCGCGTTGCTTTGCGGTCCACTTAAGCAATCTCAGGTAGTCACCAAGCGAGAGATCAAGGAAGCCCTTGTTGCTCGCTCGCACACCCTGCTTGTGGACTTCCGGTTCATCGGCGCTTTTCCGCATTCGCAAGGGCGCGAGCCAACCGTCACGGCGAATGCGTCTGCCAGTCGGATTGCGACGTTTGACGCGGCGTTCTTCGCGAAGTTGATCGACCGTCGTGCCACGGATCTTCTGCGCAGCCTTCTCGGTGGGAACGGGGATCAAGTCAAATGCGGCCGAGTCCATCTGCACGCCCTTTTCGCCTCTGATTCGATCGTAAGCGGAGGTGTGGACCGATTTCTCGGGCGTCTCGGTCATCGCGGCGCGAATCGGGTTCAAATCGACATACATCGCGCAGGCCAGTAGGCCGGCTTCGTCGGTGATTCGCTGGGCTTTGAAGCGTCCTTCCCAGAAGCGACCTGTGCATTCGTCCTGTCGATTTGCCATCCGCGCGATGGGCTCGCTCAGTGACCGCATAAACCATGAGATATCCG
>JBCBLJ010000379.1:0-7732 GCA_038520195.1 Planctomycetota bacterium | reverse complement strand
GGTGACGCGACCAAGCGAGACATCTACACGCTTACGATGCCACCGACCGGAAGCGAGCCGGTCACCGCCATCCGCATCGAGGCGATGCCACACGCTTCTCTACCGGCGACCGGGCCCGGGTTGGCATTCTACGAAGGCCGTCGTGGAGACTTTTATCTCAGCGAACTGAACGTCCAGTCCGAAGGCGAGGCGGTCCAACTTGGTATAGGGACGACGACCGTTCCGAACGCCAGTGCAAAAAACGGCAAGACGTATCCGGGGAACGTCCTCGACGAGGATGGTTCGACGGGGTGGTCGATTCCGGGTGACGCCGGCCAAACACATCGACTGGTCATCCCACTCCAGTCGCCGCAGCGCTTCGAGAAGGCCTGGACCATCGAAATGCTTTTCGAGCGTCACTACGTCGCGGGCCTGGGGCACTTTCGGATCGATGTCACTACCGAGACCGATGCAAAGGCCAACGTCGTTCCGAGTGAATTACAGAAGCGCCTTGTCGCATCAGGCGAACCCGTTTCGCGATCACTGCGACGTGACTTGGCGATCCAGTACTTGCGAACCTCCAAGCTGATGGCGTCGCATCGCAAACCGATCGATGCGCTACGAAAGAAACTTCCCGGTTCCGTCCGCACGCTCGTCATGAAAGAACGTGACGATTCCAACCGTCGGACGACTCGGCGTCACCATCGCGGTGAATACCTGCAACCAAAGGAGGTCGTTTCGCCGAGTGTTCCTTCGGTTTTCGCCGACGATCTTGACGCACCGACGAACCGATTGGAGCTCGCGCAGTGGTTGGTCAGCGATCGCAATCCGCTCGCGGGACGTGTCGCCGTCAACCGCGCGTGGCGCGAGTTTTTCGGCGTCGGCATTGTCCGAACGGCGGGTGATTTTGGCACGCAAAGCGAGCCGCCGTCTCATCCGGCGTTGCTGGATTGGTTGGACGCGGAGTTTCGTGAGCACGGACGCTGGTCGTTAAAGCGATTGCATCGTGAGATCGTGCTCTCGGCGACCTATCGGCAGCCTGTCGCATCGGCCCCTCCATCCGATCCGGGCAATCGTTTGCTCGCCGTTTTTCCCTACCGCCGTTTGAACGCCGAACAGATTCGCGACGCCTTGCTGTCCGCCTCGGGGCTCATGGCTCGGCACGTCGGCGGGGCCAGTGTTTACCCTCCGCAACCGGCGGCGGTAATGAAGATGGCGTACGGCAGTAGCGCATGGCCGACCTCGACCGGTGCCGAAAGGTATCGTCGCTCGCTGTACACGTTCAGCAAACGCACCGCACCGTTTGCGGCCTTCAGCACGTTTGACGCTCCGTCGGGGGAAGTCTGTATCGCGCGGCGTGACCGAAGTACGACCCCACTGCAGGCGCTCACTCTTCTGAACGATCAGATGTACCTCGAGATCGCCGATGGGCTCGCGGAACAAGCCGTTCGCGACGAGACGGCCTCGAATGCCGACGTGCAGCCGCGTCGAATTGCCGAGCGGCTCTTCAAACGCCTTTTCGTCCGCGCTCCTCTGCCGGATGAACTGGACAGTATCCTCGCCTTTTACGAGCAACAGAAACAGCACGAGCGGCCATGGATGCTTGTGGCCCGCGCATTGATGAATACGGACGAAGCGATCACAACGCCATGAACCAAGAACTCACACGACGACAGCTGTTTCGGGACTGCGGAATCGGTCTCGGTAAGATTTCGCTCGCGTCCCTTTTGGCTGCGGACCAAGCGAGTGGCAGTGAAGCGTCGACGCTACCGGGACTACATCACCCCGCCAAGATCAAACGGGTGATCTACCTGTTCATGGTCGGCGCGCCGAGCCAATTGGACTTATTCGATCACAAACCCAAGCTCACCGAACTCGAAGGCCAATCGATTCCACCTTCGGTGATTGATGGGCAACGTTACGCCTTCATTCAGCCGGATGCGGCCGTGTTGTCACCGCGTTTCAAATTTGCTCAACACGGAGAGTCGGGGGCGGAGTTTGCCGAGATCCTTCCGCATATCGCCGGCGTCGCCGATGATCTCGCGATCATGAAGAGCGTCCATACGGACCAATTCAACCACGCCCCGGCGCAACTCTTCGTGAATACCGGCAGCGGTTTGCCGGGGCGACCCGCCATGGGCTCGTGGCTTAGTTATGGCATCGGCAGCGACACAGAGGACCTGCCCGGCTTTGTCGTCTTGCACAGCGGAGGGAATCTCTCCGGCGGCGCGGCGATGTGGAGCAACGGGTTCCTGCCAGGACAGCATCAAGGCGTGCCGTTTCGGTCCAGCGGCGATCCAATCTTGAACGTCTCCAACCCTGACGGGATCGATCGACCGACTCAGCGCGCCACGTTGGATTTAATCGGCAGACTCAACAAGCGTCGCATGACGGAGCTGAATGTCGATGGCATCAACGCAAGACTCGAGGCTTACGAGTTGGCGTACCGGATGCAGGCACGCGCCCCCGAGCTGATGGATCTTTCGGATGAAAGCGACGCGACCATGAAATTGTACGGGCTGCAGCGAGAGGGTGACGCACAGCCGTACGCGAAAAACTGCTTGCTCGCGCGGCGGTTGGCCGAACGGGGAGTGCGGTTCATCCAGCTTTATCATGCTGGCTGGGATCATCACAGCAACGTCGAAGGCGGATGCCGTCGACAGTGCAAAGCCGTCGATCAGGGAACGGCCGCGTTGATCCAGGATTTAAAGCAGCGCGGCATGCTGGATGAGACTTTGGTCGTGTGGGGTGGTGAATTCGGACGTACTCCGATGGTCGAGGCCAGTGCGGCGCTGGGGCGATCACTCGGCCGCGACCATCACCCGCAGGCGTTCACGATGTTCATGGCCGGAGGCGGGATTCGCGCTGGCCAAACGATCGGCAAGACCGACGAACTGGGATTCCACCCGGTGGAAGATCCGATTCACGTTCATGACATCCAAGCGACCATCCTGCATCAACTCGGCATCGACCACGAGCGATTGACGTTTACTTACGCCGGCCGCCCATTCCGGCTGACGGACGTGCACGGCGAAGTCATTCACAAGCTGGTAGGCTGAGAAGCGGTGAGTCACTCATCCGCGTTCGGTTGCGAGTAGACCCGATAGGGACGCCTCAATCCCAAACAAACCAAGCATAAATCGAGCCAATTGGTCTTTGCTGTACCCCCGAGACAAACACGGTTCGGGAGCAGTTATTTGAAACGCTCGATCATGGCGTAGGCTGCCGTTGAATGAATCAAGCTACGTCGTGTTGGGCGTCTCGCTTCTCCTGGCTGCGACCCCTCTCATCCTGGAGGGTGAAGCTCGTACGCACGCGTTTCTTTTCCTGCGGCACTAGCGCGACAAGAGACTCTTGGCTTCTTCGCTTGCTTTCGCCATCACTTCCGCGATCGTGATTGGTTTTCCGCCCGCTCGCTTGCTTTCACTGGCGGCGGTCATGAAAGCGTACAGTTCGAGGGTTTCGGCGGGATCGATCGGAGGCTTGCCGGTGCGAAAGAACTTGGCGATTTCCACGATCAGGGGCTTGTAGCCTTCATGCGGTCCGAGCAGTTGCGTTCTCTTTTCGCAGAAGGCGTGACCGCCGTAGCCGAGCTTTCCCGTCCGCATCCCGCGAAAGGTTCCGACACGGCCGTCTTTCCAGATGCCCACGGCCACGTCTTGATCCGCACTCGAAGTGCAGCGCACTGTTTCGCAGCCCACGCCCATGCAGGTGTAGAGCAATTCGCAACCGTGAATCCCATACCAGTAAAAGTCGTCATGGGACGGTTCGAGCGAGCACGGACTGTAGGCGTCGCAACCCATCACGCCGCCAAGATCACCACTGCGAGCCGCCTGGGCCGTTGAGTTGTAACGCAGCGAGGAACTTGAAAACATCGGCACACCGGATGCTTCGGCGGCCTGATAGATCGCCAGCACCTGAGCGAAGCGGGCGGCGACGGGCTTGTCGATAAACACCGGCTTTCCCGCGCGAAACACCTTCAATGCCTGTTCCAAGTGCGGTTTTCCGTCGTTGGTTTCCAGTAGTACCACGTCGACTTTCTCGAGCAATTCGTCGATCGACTCGGTGATTTCAACGCCGAGTTCCTTCACGGTTTCGGTGTACTTCGGAATTCGGCTGTAACTCGACTCGATGTCCGAGCTGCCTTGAGGGTAGGCGGCGACGACGCGGAATCCTTGAAGCTCCGGTGCCGCGTTCGGCTCATTGAAGAGCTTGGTGAAGGCGGGCGCGTGTGAGGTGTCGAGACCGATGATTCCGATTCGCACCGTCTTGGACTCTTGGGCGATCAACGAGGCACTGAAAACGACGCCGATGCACGCGGACAATAAAACCAATTTGATCATGAGTGACGCGTCTCCTAAGCCAAAGGCTCCCAGCCGGGTTCGTATTCGCGTTGCCAGAAGGCATTCGCGTCGTCATTGTCGACAATGTGTCCGTTCTTGGGATTGATCTCCAGGTCGCTCTGAACGCGATACGCGATGTTTCCGAGATGACAAAGCAAAGCGCTGTCGTGTCCGATCTGGATGTCCGCGTTGGGACGTTTCCCCGATCGGATACAGTCGAAGAAGTTTTCGATGTGGGCGCGATCGTCCGCTTTTCCTTTAACGGTTTCTTGCTCTTTATCCTGCATGTCGAAGACGCTGTATCCGGTGCTTCGCATCACCATCGTGCCTTCGGTGCCGTGGAAGCTGACGCCGAAGCGCGAATCGTGTGTGCCGTGCGGCGACCAACTGAGCCCCTCCCAGGTGATTGTCTTACCGTTGGGATAGTCAAAGCAGACCATCATCGTGTCCGGAGTCTGTTGGCTGTCCCGATGCCGGTACTTGCCCCCGCTCGCGGTGACTCGCTTCGGGTACGTCAATCGCGTTCCCCAGCGCGCCAGGTCTAACCCATGAACGCCGTTGTTGCCGAGTTCGCCGTTGCCCCAATGCCAATGCCAATGCCAGTTGTAGTGGACAAGGTTGTCATGATACGCGCGTCTCGGCGCCGGACCCTGCCAAAGGTCCCAGTCCAAGTCCTCGGGCGGCTCCGAGACCTTTCCAACGCCGATGTTCTTGCGTCGGTTGTTGTACCAGCAGCGGGCGTACAAGATTTCGCCGATCGCACCCTGATGGAGTTTGTTGGCGCCTTCGACGAGCGCTCCCCAACTTCGCCTCTGGGTGCCCGTTTGAACCACGCGATCATTCGTTCGGGCCGCTTCGATCGCCCATTCGCCCTCGGCCGGGTTGTGGCTGCACGGTTTTTCAACATACACGTGTTTGCCGGCGTGACACGCCATGATCGCCGCGGGCGCGTGCCAGTGGTTGGGCGTCGCAACAAAGACTGCGTCGATACTCTTCAGCTCGAGAAGCGATCGAATGTCCCCGTTGGATTCGGGGACCGTCGCCTGCTTCTCACCGATCAGTCGGCGTGCTCGATCGGCGGCCTCCTTATCGACGTCGCAGACATGAGTGATTTCCGCATCGCCCATCGCAAGCACCGTTTTTGCGATCGCCAGGCCCCGGCCGTTGACACCGATGATTGCGACCGAGAGCCGATCGCTCGGTGCCGTCGGCTGTTGACCGCGAGCCCGATCTCCGGGCAATGCTGATGCGGCCATGAGCGCACCGGCTTGGAGGAACAGCCGCCGGTCGCGTTTGGAATTGGGTTCGATCATTGCCGTCCGCCTCGAAAATTGGGAAGCCGACCAGTCTACCTCATTGGCCGCCGGGCGTGCCGAGACGTGACTGCACAGCTATGCCGCCGAGAACGGCACATAATCATCGGCTTTCTTCGACTGAAAAAAGCGGGGCGCGATTCGATCGAAGGCGGCGTTGCCGGCCTCTTCACCGAGTTTGAGCAAGTCAGGGATTCGCTCGACGTTGTCAAGCGTCCAACTCGGATCGGGGATCTCGAAGTTGATGTGCTGATAGCGGTCTCCGAGCAGATAGTCGAGCGGCATTTGCACGCCCTGAACTTGCGAAGTACCCATCACGTCGGCGATGTGCGGTGCCCAGTAAAGCGCTCCGGCGTCCGGTCCCGGAGGCGACAAGGAATACATAGCCTTGCCGGTGCCGATCGAAAGCACCCGAATCGAGGACGTGTCGTAAACCGGATCGCATTGCGGTCGCGTGCAGAATTGCCGGATCTTGAAAGCTTCGGCGATTGCCAGCACCGCCGGATTGTTTGCCCAAAGTCCGCCATCACAAAACGCGTCCCCGCCAGGCATCACCTTGTGCGGGAAGTAGGTGGGAGCCGCGGTGGTCGCCAACAACACGTCGACGATGCGCAGCGATTGCGTCTCGACGGCCGACGGGAGGTGCGGCGTGCGAAAAACGTGTGTTTCCCCTTGGGTCAAATTCACCGTCGGAACGATCAGGCGGGATCGATCGAGTTGCCCGAGAGTCGATTCGCCGAACGCCTCGTGGAACGCGGATGTCAGTGCGTGCGGGCAAAAGCGTGCTCGGAAAAAGTCATCGAGCTGGCCACCTCCGGTGCGACGACGAAACACATATTTGACGAAGGGATAAAAAGGTCGAACCCAGTTTGCCGGCCGGAAGGGCTCGCGCGGTTTGAAAATACTGCCGCCGTGATCGCGGTAGAAGTCCTTCAGACGCTGCCCCGAGAGGCCATGCGCGAGGCCGGCACCCAGAATTGCACCCGTCGACGTCCCCGCGACGAGGTCAAAGTACTCCGTGATCGGACCACCGAGCCGCTCTTCAATCTTGGCGATCAATGCGGTTCCGAAGGCGCCGCGGATGCCGCCTCCGTCAAAGGCGAGGATCTGAAACGTGGACATGAAGACTCTCGAACTAATTCCGTCAGGAAACCGGTGTGCGAATCACAAGGTTGCGTATCTCGGTCATGTCTTCCATGGCAAAACGGATGCCCTCACGCCCCAAGCCACTGTCTTTGACGCCACCGTAGGGCATGTGATCGACACGCCAAGAGGGGACATCGCCGATGACAACGCCACCCACTTCTAACGTGTCCCATGCGAGATGCGCCTTGTAAAGGTCACGGGTGAAGATGCCCGCCTGCAATCCGAAAACGCTATCATTGACTTCGTCGAGTGCTTGCTCAAAGTCATCGAAATCACTCAGGACGGCGACGGGACCGAAGGCCTCTTGGGTGCAGATCGACTGGTCTTTTGGTACTTCCTCGAGCAACGTGGCGTCGAGCATCGCCGCTTGACGTTGACCGCCGCATAGCAACTTGCCGCCCGCCGAAATGGCTTCCTCGATCCAGGCGTGCAAACGTCTCGCTTCGCCCTCGGAGATCATTGGGCCGATGAATGTACGTTCGTCCTTTGGATCCCCGGCGATCAAGGCTTGGGTTGCCGTCACGAGGCGATCACGCAGTTGCGTGTAGAGACTGCGATGAGCAAGGATTCGTTGGACGCCGATGCAACTCTGTCCGGATTGATAGAAGGCACCGAAGAGAATCCGTTGGACCGCGTCGTCGAGATCCGCGTCCTGGTCGACGATGCAGGCCGCGTTTCCGCCGAGTTCGAGCACCACCTTCTTTTTGCCCGCGCGAGCCTTCAAATCCCAGCCGACTTGGGGCGAGCCGGTGAAGCTCAGCAGTTTCAATCGCTCATCGGTCGTGAATCGATCCGCCCCGTCGCGGCGGCAAGGCAAAATCGAAAAGCTGCCGGGTGGCAAATCTGTCTCCGCAAGAACCTCGCCGCCCACAAAGTGGCACCGGCGATTGCCGTTGGGTGTCCTTTCGTTCTCAAACCGGCCAGCCGAACGCCGATCGGAGCTTTGATCAT
>JBCBLJ010000613.1:0-5228 GCA_038520195.1 Planctomycetota bacterium | reverse complement strand
TGTTGTCTGGCAGTGGGGAGGAGCTGTCGATCATCGACAACGGTAGCTGACACGGTAACGAACGAGGCGAATGCGATCCGTCCGCGTCATCGGTCGGTCACTACCGGAAGCGGCATTTTAAGGATGCCGTGGGGTCCGCCAAGCGGTTGGGAGTTTTCCACAGCAATCGGCCGACCAAATCGTGAATAGAGGCCGATAATCTCACCCTGTCTCGCCATTTTGCCCGTTTCGGTGAGTCAAGGGCGAGATCGGCCACGGGGAAGACGATCAATCGACGCCGTAATGCTCGACTTGGGGCCAGTAAATGTCCTCGAAAGCATCTTCGTCGTGGAAGTCGGGACTGTTGTCCAGATCGTGGCACGTCATGCAGTGCTCTTTCGCCTTTTCATAGGGCAGCCGCATCTCGAGGCGGAGCTTCTTTTTCTCCTCGTCGGTGGCTCCCGAATTTGCGTCTTCGGCGTCGGAGTGAGCTTTGCCGGGACCGTGACAATTCTCGCAGCCGTTGCCGTGTAGATGCTTGGATTCTTCCAAGCCGAGATAGCCCGTTTCGTAGGGATAGTAGTTCTGTGCGTTCCAGCCGGTGACGTGACAGCTGATGCACTCGGGGTCAAAGTGCCGAGCGATGTCGCCGCGTTCCTTCGGCGGTTTGACGATGTGATCCGTCGCGTCGACGTGTGGAGTTCCCTGCCAAATGTTGAAAGCCGTCTTGTGGCATTCTCCGCACTTCTCGGTGCCAACGAATTTGCGTCCCGACGGGTGCGGGATCGGCGAGAGTCCGAGTCCCTTGAGTTCCAGAGCTTCAAGCTGCGCTTGGTAATCACGCATCAACTGACGCATCTCCGGCGCGTCCTGGTACTCATGAGTCAGTGGCACACGGGCGTACTTCATTGGTTTGCCTTGAGACAAAGCAACCAAGCCAGCGAACATTCCTTTGTTGCCGGTCAGAATCATCCTCGCCGTGCCACCTTCGATGGACTCGGGCTGATAGGTTGGTTCGCCGTAGCCACCGGACGCGACGATCAAGTCGAAGCCCGGGACGTCTTTCATCAACTGTCTTGCGGCGGCTTCATCGCCGAAGAACGTGACGACTTTGAAGTTCGCGCCAGCGGCCTTGAGTTCCGCGAGCACCTTTTGAGCGGACTCCTTGATGGGCGAGATCGTCACATCGGCCTCGACAGGGGCGTCGAGTGCTTCAGGATCGAGGATCGAAGTCACGCCGATGGTCCACTCGCCTTGGCGGATCAGTTGGTGACTGGGGACCAGGGACGCATCGACGAGAACGATGTTCCCGGCGACGTAGATCGGCTGATCGACCGCAACCGCGAGCAAGTCGCCAACGCTCAGACGCATATCGCCGGGCCCGAAGCCGACGGACTTGTACTCCATCTTCGTCAGCGCCTGCGACGACCAATTGAACTTGATCGAAGCTTGTTGACCGATTCGGCGAATCTGGTTGCCGGCATCGATGGGGACCAACGGCCAGCCACGGGCTCGCAGTTGATTCATGAACGTCATTCGACGCGCGACGCCGCCTTTCTGTTTGTCCAAGCCGGTGCATCCACAAGGCTCGATGTACCCGTGCTGGTCACCGGTGATGAAAAGTACAGCGTCCGGCGTTTGCCAGGTCTCGTGATCTTCGGGCGTTTGTCCGACGATACCCGCCTCGATCGCCTTGGACGCATCGATCAAGCCCGTCTCGGTCAGGGAAGGTTTTGCTTCGACGCCATCCTTGCGATCGGCGGCGATCCGCGCCACCGGGGAGACGCCGTTCATCGCGCGATCGGGAATCCCCTGTGGGGCCGGGATGATCTCCGCCTTGATCTCGGGGCGTCCGCCGGGTGTGGGGACGATCTCAACCGGGCCTCGGTCCGATGGACTGGGCCCGACCGGCGGCTGCCCAGGCTCCTCGAACCCGTCTGGGACCGGAGGGAGCTGGATGAAGTGTGTTTCGTCAATCCTTAGTTCACCGTTGTCCGTACGAATCGCAAGATCGCGTCCGGTGATGGATCGTTTTCGACGTGAAAAGGCGACCAATTGGGCCGTACGCGTTCGCACTTGCGGCGCGGGCGTCTCGTCGGCGTGGTTGACCGCTGGCCCCGTCGTTAGCTGTTCTAGCTGGGGCGGCGTGAGAGAGGTGTCGTTCGCAGTCCACTCAGGAACGTTTGAATACTCTTCCTCGGCTCTCCACCGACAACCGGCCAAAAACGACCCGCCCGCCAACAACACGGACGTCACAATGACGAAGGGACGACAGAATTGTTTCACATCTCGTTCCGTGCTGTGCCGCGTCGGCGGCCGACTTAGGGATTGGGTGGCAGAGCGACTTTGACGGCGATTCGCATCGAGCTCACTTTAGGATTATCGGATTCAATCCAGATTGATCCGAAGTCATCTTTGTTTTTCCCCATCAAGTCCACCATTTCGTCCCGCGTCTCAAACGTCAACGAGATGGGATACAGGTGGCTTGTTGCTCGTTTGAGCGGTTTGCCCAATTTAACCTTGATGACGTCATCTGGGGAAACTTTTCCGATGCTCAGCGTGGTGTTCTCCATCTCGGAACCTTTGAGGGCGACGAATCCCTTGACTTCGGGTAGAGCCTCGACGTCATCGAGCTTGCCAACGGTCCAAACGTAACCGCCGCCATCAAGCCGACGCAGTTTGGAGTTTTCGAGCATCGAAAGTGAGCCAATGATCCGTCCGGCACACTCGGTCGCGGTCGAAAACAGTCCTTCTTCGAGGTTTGAATCGGAAGCTTCCTCGATCGGACTCCCTTGCCCATCGAGTTTGTTGAAGGCGACGACCATGCTCGTGACCATCGGGCCCTGTCGAAGTCCGGGTTTGACTTTCACGAGGATGTCAAAACCCTGCAACGCGCGCTGGTGGACCCCATCGGCTTCCGAAGGTTCGAACGGCTCGAACTCGAATTCCGCCAGTTCGCTGAGGCTGGTGCTGCCGAACTTCCCTTGGGTGATATCAATTTGATTGTCGAGGTAGTTGTACATCTTGGTCCGGAACTCGAACGGCTCTCCGGAGGCGACTTCACCGAACGTCACCGTTTTGGGCTCAAACTCGATTTCGCGGATCACCAATCCCTTGACCGTGAACTTGATCGCTGGACGACTCGGGTCGTTGGTTCGCAGTTCCGCCGACTGAGAGAACGTATTTTTCTCTGCCGCCACTGTCCATTCGAGCTTCACCGAGGTCGTCTCCCCTGGCGGGAGCTTTGTTTCGCCGAGCGACCCCAGCGTGCATTTACAGGTCGTCGCTCCGACTTCCAACTCCAACGCCTCGTCGCCGACGTTGGTGATGAAAAATTCGTGCTCACCCTCGCCGCCGGGAGGCATCGCACCGAAGTCGAATGTCGGCTCGCCCTTGATCTGGACCTTCGCCATCGAGGTGCTGTGATAGGTCGCAAGCACCTGCATCACGTTGTCGGCGTTCACCGCCCCGTCCATCGAGAGCTCGCCGAAGTAGGCGGTTCGACGCCCGTACTGGACATAATTCATCGCCCACGCAAAGGACGTTCCTAGCAAGAGCGAAAGGAAAAGGATCAGCCAGTAATTCTTCACGATAAAGTCCAGCGAAAATGGTGACTTTTTAGGACCACAGGGATCGATTTCCCGAAAGGGAATGAACCGCTAACGGAGCTACGCACGAAACGGACGCTTGGTTCGGAGCCACGTGCATCCCGTATCGTGTCATTGTGGGGCGTCTCGATCATGGACGCCACTCGGGGATTCTACGATCAAATTCTGGCTCCACGCGACGGAGAATCGGATTTTGGGCGGCCGACACGCCGATCTTTTCAACCGCGTAGACATGCTGAAGCCCCAACGCTTGGACGACATTGTTGTCCAGCAGCGAAATCCTCTCCGCGAGTCTGGCGAGTTCGATCGCATGCTCACGATCCCCACGCTCCAGAGCCACCAACGCCAACTCGGCGATCAGCGACACGTCCGAAGGATTCGCGGCCAGCGCCCGCATCAGCATTCGCTGACCCTCGGCCAAATCCTCTTGCCGACCAAGACATTGGTACAGATGCAGGGATTGTTCGCCGAGGGCCCGGATTACCAGTGGATTCTCTCCCGCCCGATCGGCGACCTCGCGAATCGCGGCCAACCAGGATTCGCGATCGCTCGCTCGGCCGGTACGCAAGAGTTCACCGAGTCGCCACTGTGATCGCCAAAGCGCCGGATCCACGGCCCAAGCGTCTGCCGCTACCGCGTGCTGACTCTCTTCTTCGGCGCGACTCCTGAGCCCTCGACGAAGGCTGTCCGTGGCGCGAAGTTGCGCCAGCTTGGATGCCTGTGTCGGTCCCAGCGACGCGACTCTCATGCAGATCAGCAGCGCGACACCGGCTAGCACCGTGACCAAGGTGACGCGAAGCGCCGCTGGTCGGACGTCTTCTGTGTTCGCTGGTGCTTTCTCCCCGTCGGTTCCTGTAGGAGATTCGGTCTCACTCGGGTGACAAAGAAGTGCGACCGCCAGCCACAGCCACATGCCGACGCCGGGTACCGTCCACCCCCCGGCAAAACACAGATGGATCAACATCGTCCCGACGATCGCGAGCGCCAACGTTCGCACATCGCTGGAACTCAGGCTGGTCACTTCGCTGCGGATCAACCATACGCCCGCGACGCCCAGCGGCACGGCAAAAAGATGAGCTTCGTAATCCGGAAGTTGTCCGGTGGCCAAGGCAAACAGCCAAATCATGGCGAGTGTCGTTGTCGCGCCGATAAACAATGCCGGCACCGTAGTGGATTCGTTTTCCGGCTCGTGTTGGGATTCGTTCTCCTGGGGCTTTGCGCGTCGACAGACCCAAATCAGTGCTCCTAGCAGGACGCCACCGACGAGTCCTCCGGCGGCGAGCGTTTCGAACACAAAATTGTGTGGGTCGGCGATGGTCTCGCTCGAAACCGGCAAACGATACTTCAAGTACAGCGATTGAAATCCACCGGGTCCGGCGCCCATCCACGGATGATCGCCCAGAAGGCCAAGTGTCGAACGCCAATACCGCAATCGAAATAGCAGCGATGACGGTGCGGCCGCCATCCATTCCTCGTCCCCCAAGAGCAGGAAGCCGATCGTGATCAAGGCGAGCACCATTCCGATACCGACGGTCGTCACCAACAAACGTCTCGCGGAGAGCGACCTGCCGAAGCGCGGTCGCTGCCTGCGTTTTGGGGGTGGCATGGCTGCTGGTTGGTCTCGGCGTCGGCAGGTCGCTC
>JBCBLJ010001102.1:0-2091 GCA_038520195.1 Planctomycetota bacterium | reverse complement strand
TTGGGAGTTGGGAGTTGGGACGCAGGGTTGCTTAGGTTTCTTTGTAGGCTTGGCGTTGTTGGGCGTAGGTTTCGGCGTCGGGGAAACTTTCGGCTTCGGGGTGCTGGGACTGCCAAAGCTGCTCGAGAAACTTCCGACACCAGCCGCAGCCGGTTCCCGCACCGAAGCATTCGGACATCTGCGACGCGGCCTTGGGTTTTTGCGTTCGCAAGAACTGGATCACCTTTCGTCGTGAGACGTCGAAACAGAGACAGATCGGCTGGTCTTCATTCATGAGGGACGGCAAATCAACGTCGTCGCGACGCGGCAAGAGTCGAAGTAGTCCGCGATGTCCAAACGCTCTTCGGCCGTATGAATGTTGCGTTGCCCGCAGCCGGTGGTGACCGCCGCGATGCCATGCTTGTTCAGCCAGTTTGCATCCAGACCACCACCAGCGATTTCAAGAAAAGGCTCTCGACCGATCGCCCGCAACGCGTCGCCGAGTGCCGCGATCGATGGGTCGTCGTCGGGCAACCGAAACGACTCGTAATCAACGTGCGATTCGAACTCGCACCGACCAGAGACACCGTCGGTGTTGGTAACTTCGGCCGCCGCTTTTTCAAACGCGTCGCGGATCTCGGTGACGATTCGGGTTCGCATCGCGGCGTCATGACTGCGCGCTTCGGCCCGCAGTGTCAGCTCCGGCGTGACCACGTTGGTGGCATCACCGCCCTGGATGACTCCGACGTTGGAAGTGCCTTCGCCGTGCTCGTTTGAGATCCGGCCATGCCAGCCACGCGACTGGAGGTCTGCGATGGCTTTGGACGCGATCACGATCGTGCTGACGCCTGTCTCCGGCGCCAGCCCCGCGTGAGCGGGCACGCCCAGTAAGCGGATCTTGATTCGCTCGCCGCCGGTGGCTCCATTGGTCATCTTCTCTACGGTTCCACCGTCGAAGTTGAACGCCAAATCGATGTCACCGACCTTGGCGACGTCCAGGTGCCGAGCACCCTCCAAGCCGATTTCCTCTTGAATGAAGAACGCGACCACCGCGGGGGCGAAATGCTCGTCGCCAAGTCGTTGTCGCTCGATGGCGGCAGTCAGAATCGCGGAGCAACCGCTGCGGTCATCCCCTCCGAGTCCCGTGTTGCCGCGACTATGGACTTCTCCGTCCTCGACATAGGGGTCGCAACCGATGCAAATCGGCACGGTATCCATGTGTGCTGACAACATGGTGCGACGTCCATTGCCGTTGCCGGGAAGATGCACGATCAGATTGCCGCAGTTACCTTTCAGTCGAGTGCGGGTGTTGGCGTCGTCGAACTCGATTTGACTGGGATCGACGCCGGCTTCGATCAGCTGTGTCCGAATGGCGTCGGCGACGTCTTTCTCCTCGCCGCTACCACCTCGGATCGCGGTCAGCTTGAGGAATCGGTCGAGGGCTTCTTGTTCGTTGACTTCGATTTTTTTCATCAAAGGGCTACACTGCGAGCGAGTTCGGTCTGGTTCCGTCCGTAGCGTAACGGATCGGCCAGCCGACGCGAACGCGACTCCTATCCCATTCGACCGAACACGACGTGAATCTTCCGGTTGTTCAAACTGACGCCAACACGACAAGCCTGCAGACGCGGCATCTGCTCGACCTGTCGCTTGAGGAACTTGCGCAGTGGCTGGTTGAGCGAGAGCACAAGAAGTTTCGCGCGAAGCAGATTTTTGGCTGGGTGTTCGACAAGCGGGTTCGCGACTTTGAGCAAATGACTGACCTGCCGAAGTCGCTGCGTGATGAATTGGCGGGTGAGTTTCATTTGCTGCAAGCCGACGAGTCAGCCGTTCAGACCAGTCAAGACGGCACCGACAAGCTCTTGCTGCGCTTGGCCGACGGTGGCGAAGTCGAGTGTGTGCTGCTTCGCGACGGTCCTCGACGAAGCATCTGCGTGAGCAGTCAGGTGGGCTGCGCCATGGGATGTGTGTTCTGCGCCAGTGGGCTCGACGGCGTCGAACGCAATCTGACGCGCGGCGAGATCGTTGAGCAAATGTTGCGATTGCAATCGCGCTTGGACGACGGCGAACGGTTGAGCCACATCGTGATGATGGGGATGGGCGAGCCACTCG